>JAJZJY010000282.1 GCA_021809885.1 Actinomycetes bacterium | reverse complement strand
CGCGCGCAACTCCTCTGACTGGTATCGCTTGCTGGACCTGGCGGGCATGACCGACACGCTCATCGCCGACGCGGACGGCATCTACCACCCGGCGATGTTCAACGACCGGCTCCTGCTCGGCTCATCTGTAACCGAGATTGGCCTGTCTTTGACGTCGACAACGAGGATGTGAAGGCTCGCTCGGGCCCTTATCGGATCGTTATCTGATTGTGTTCGACGACGTGGCTGACGATCGGACGGGTAGCGCTGTTGGCGGCCCGCATGGTTTCAGGCCCAGCCTTCGGCTCGGTTGGCGACCTCGATGGCGAGGGCTTCGAGCTCGCTGACGAGCTGGCGGAGGCGCCGGTTGTTGTCGAACCAGAGCCGGTAGCGCTCGAGCTGTGCCGGGCTGAGGTTGCGGGTGACGGTCTTGGGTCCGACCTTGCGGGTCCATGACGGGTAGGGCCCGTGCTTGCGGCCAGGGTCGGTATGGCAGCCGCAGGTGGGATTGCCGCAGCGGCTGGTGCGTGCCACCAAGCTGCCGGGCAGGCAGAAGCCGAGCTGGGCGATCTCTTCGATGATCTGGCGATGTCGCTGGGTGGGGTCGTCGGACATGGCTCTTGCCTAGCTCATGGAGGATCCACCACCGGAAGGCCGGAAGTTGACATACTTCAAGTCCATGGTCACACCGGCGAGACGGTAGGCGTCCTCTTCTTGGCAAGCGGTTGCACCTCCGATCCAGCCACCGTCATAGCGTGCGGCTGATCCGCCGGAATGACCGGCAGGAGCGGGGAAGCGAACAGGAACGAGGCAGCGGTGGGTACGCGTGTCCAGGCAGTCGAGGTGGGAGATGACGGGCGGACGTGGACGGTGCTGGGTGACGATCATCGCTGCGTCGGGCCGATCGAGGAGTTCTTGGAGTATCACCGAGTGATCGGCTCGTCGCCGAACACGGTGCGCTCCTACGCGAAGGGCCTGCAGCTGTGGTGGGCGTTCCTGGCCGAGGCCGGCCTGTCGTGGGAGGACCCCGGGGTGGAGATGCTTCGTGGGTTCCTCACCTGGCTGACCAGCGGGCTGGCGCCGTCGGTGTCCCCGCTGCAGCGGGCGGACCCGGTGACACCGAAGGTGGCGGAGGCGACGGTGTCGGCTCGTTTGGCGGCGGTGGTGTCGTTTTACCGTTACCACCACGATCTGCACGGCCGGGGCAGGTTGATCGCCCTGGCGTCGACCGGCCCGGCTCGGCGGGGCCGCTACCAGCCGATGCTGGCCCATCTGGACGGCCGTCGACGCCGGCCGGCGGCCCCGTTGCGGTTGCACCGCCCGTCCTCGGGCCCGCCGCCGCTGTTCACTCCGGCCCAGGTGAGGGCGATCTTGGACGGTTGCGCGACCTTCGACACGACCCTGGGCGAGTGGCGTGGGTCGCTGCGGGACCGGCTGCTCTTCGCCACTCTCGTAGAGACGGGCATGCGCCTCGGGGAAGCACTGTGCCTGACGCATGCCGACTGGCGCGTGGGGCGGGGGGAGACGCCGTTCGTGGAGGTGGTGCCGAAGGCCCATCCCCACGGCCAACGGGTCAAAGGTGGCCGTCACCGGCGGATCTATGTGTCTGATTCGCTGGAGCGCCTCTACAGCGACTACCTCTGGACGCTGGTCAACGCCGCAGAAGAGGCCGGCCGGGTGGTTGACGACAGTTGGTTCGTGTTCGTGAACCTGGCGCGCGAGCCCCGCTTCGCGCCGATGCGGCCCGAGACGGTGTATGCGACGGTGCGCCGCTTGCGCCGAGACCTCGGCGACGCGGTGCCGACGGGCTGGAGCCCGCACTGGGCTCGGCACACGCACGCGACAGCGCTCTTGCTGGCCGGGGTTCCCGAGCACGTGGTGAGCCGGCGTCTCGGGCACGCCGACGTGCAGACCACGATGGACCTCTACGGCTGGGTCACAGAAGACGCGGAGATGCGAGCCGCAGCCGAGTGGCGCCGTTTCGCCGAGGGCTGGCGACTACCCGATGACTGAACCCAAGCGGCCCAAGCTGGCGGTCGTGTCGGCCCAGCCGTGGCTGTCAGGGGCCGAGGCTCTGGCGGCGGCGGTCCCTGAGCCGTTTCGGATCTCAGGGGATGTCGTCCGCTTCGACGTCGAGCCGTGGCTGGCCTTGACCTACGCCTATACGTGCAGGTGGCCGGCTCGCCTGGATCCTTCTGCCCTGCCCGAGGCGATGCGCCACGAGCTGGCCTGGTGGCTGTACTCGCTTCGTGTTGGTGGCGAGCGGGTGAACTCCCATGTCCTTGTCAGCTGGGTCAAGGTCGCGGCCTCAGTATCGGGCGACCCTGCCCGGCGGGTCGGCTCGTTTATCGAGCTGTCGGTGAGCGAGTGGATAGCGGCGGCCCGCACCCGCTTCTACGGCCGCCACGGGCGGCTCCCCAGTGCCAGCTTCGAGCAGAATTACCTCGCGACCATCGCCCGCCTGCACGCCGCGCTCAGCCGCGCATACGACACCGGCGAGTGGTGGCGTTCGGATCGGTGGGACCCGCGGCGCGACCCGCGGATCCCGTTGCGAGAGCACGAGACGCTTCGCAGCTCCACCTTGAACTTCGAGGGGGTGGCACAGCACTGGCTCAAAGAGGCGATCAAGTGGTACTTCGCGGTGAGCCTGGAGACCGGCAACCTCGTGTGGACGTCGCTGCCCGGCTTCCTGACCTATCTGGGCACCTACCTGTCGGAGTTCCTGATCGAATCGCAGATCGACACTCCGACCCTCGTCGGCGACCCGCAGGAGGAGCTGCGAAGCTTCGCCTTGCGGTTCCTCGCTCGGCTTCGACAACGCAGGTCGCGCCGGGGGGCGCCGCTCGCGCCCACCAGCGTGGCGCTTGTCCAGAGTGGGGTGAGCACCTTCTACGCCTTCATGGCCGATCACCGCGTCGAGGCGGCCGCTGCGCTCAGCGAGCCCCGCTGGGCCGAGCTCACCGACGCCCACGCCCGTCTGTGGCGACCCGGGGAGTACGTGAAACATGACCGTCATAGCAGCGGCGCTGACTACATCGACCCGGCCACTTTGAGCCGCATCGTCGAGCACCTCGACATCCTCGCGATGGGAAAGGATGAGACCAAGACCGTCGTGCTCGACAGCGTGGCCACCCAGGTCGCCGGCCTCGGTGACCCCCAGGCGATGCGGGCGTTCCTCCTCGAGATCCTGACCGGAAGGCGCATCAACGAGATCTTGCTCGCCGACTTCGATCCCCTCCTGGCCCTGCGCGGACTCGATCCCCGCGAGCCGCGGGGCGAGAACGCCTTCGTCGCCCGCTTCCGTTACCGCCAGACCAAGATCCACGGCGCCCCTGACACGATCCTGGTCGAGCAAGAGGTCGTGAACATCATCAAAGAGCAGCAGGCCTGGCTGCTCGATCATCTGGCTGCGACCAACCCGGGGTCGCCGGCGACTGCTCGCTATCTGTTCGTGGCCTGGCAGGCCAACCGCTTGGGTGCCAAGCCCTACTCGGCGAGCACCCTGCGGAACCTGTTGGCCGTCCTGGTCGACGCGCTGCAGATACGCGACACAGAAGGCCGCCTGGTCGACTTCCAGCGCACCCACCGGATGCGCCACTCCAAAGCCACGGAGCTGCTGAATAGTGGGGTCCCGCTGCATGTGGTGCAGCGCTACATGGGGCATCTCTCACCGGAGATGACCATGCGGTATGCGGCCACCTTGGCCAAGACCCATGAGATGGAGTTCCTGCGGTTCAAGAAGCTGCGCCGTGACGGCCGGGAGGTGGGCCTCGACCCGACCGACGTCTACGAGCTGGTCCAGCTCGGGGCCCACACCGATCGGATCTTGCCCAACGGCGTCTGCCTGCTGCCCCCTCTCAAGCACTGCGACCGTGGCAACGCCTGTTTGACCTGTGACTTCTGGGCCACAGACGCGCGCCACCTGGTCGAGCTGGAGGCCCAGCTGGAAGAAACCGAGGCGCTGATCGCACGGCGACAGGTGCAGCATCGTGGCCGCACCGGAGCCGAGATGAGCGAGGGCAACGTCTGGTTGGACCAGCGCCTCGCCGAGTGCCGCTCTCTTCGTGCCACCATCGCTGCCTTGAGAGCCGCCGGCGATGACAGCCGTGCGGTGCGAGGGGCGGGCGTGGCCGGCAGGGCGGCCACGCCAGTCGAGCTCGACACCACCCGTCATTGCCGACCGCGAGAGCTTCGATGAGCGGAGATCCCCGAGCCGAGGTGCTGCGTCAGGCTGCGGCAGCCAAGCAGACCGCTGCCACCGCTCGGGCCGAGGCCGGGCTGCGCAAGCTCATCAAGGCCAACGCCGAGATCAACTTCCGGACCGTGGCAGCCGCAGGTGGGGTGTCGGTCGACTTTCTCTACCGCCATCGTGAGTTGCGGAGCCGTATCGAGCATCTCCGCTGCCGCCAAGGCGCCAAGGCGCCGTCAGCACCGGCTGCAGCCGAACCGGTGGCCGGTGGCCCGGAGACCAACGTGGTCGCCGCCTTGACGGCCAAGCTTCGCCAGGCCCGCAACGAGGTGGCAGAACTGAAGACCCAACTGGCGGTCGCGCACGGCGAGCTGCTCGCCTGGCGCCGCCAGCTTCCTAACGCCACCACCGATCGATGAGCAAGGAGCCCGGAGCGATGGCCGAGCCGACCAAGGTGATCCCCCTTCGTCCTGCCGAGGACTGGCCGAGCGCACCGGCGTCGGCGGCCTTCGCCGGGTTGGCCGGGGAGATCGCCCGCGCAAGCGAACCGCACACCGAGTCCGACCCCGTCGCCATCTTGGTGCAACTGCTGGTCGCCTTCGGCTCGGTGATCGGCCGGGGTGCCCACTACTCGGTGGAGGCCACCCGCCATCACGCCAACGAGTTCGTCCTGCTCGTCGGCCCCAGCGCCAAAGCCCGCAAAGGGTCATCGTGGGATCACGTGGAGCGGATCTTTGGAAAGGTTGACCCGGTGTGGGCCGAGACCCGTCTGGTCTCGGGGCTGTCCTCGGGGGAAGGCCTGATCTGGAACGTGCGCGACACCGGGACCGGCGGCGTCAGCGGCGGTGACAACAGCCAACCCGGCGCTGACAAGCGGCTGCTGGTGCTCGAGGCGGAATTCGCTTCGGTGCTGAAGATGACCGCTCGCGAGGCCAGCACGCTGTCGCCGGTGGTGCGAAACGCCTGGGATGGCAAGACGCTGCAAACACTGACCAAGAACAGCCCGGCCCGGGCGAGTGGCGCGCACGTGTCAATCGTCGGTCACATCACAGCGGACGAGCTGGTTCGCCTGCTCACCGGAACCGAAGCCGCCAACGGGTTCTTGAACCGGTTCTTGCTGTTCGCGGTGCGCCGCTCCAAGCTGCTGCCCGAGGGCGGCAGCATCGAGGGGATCGACTGGGCACCGATGCTGGCGCGCCTCTCGACGGCCGTCGAGGGCGGGCGGCGGGCCGGGCGGCTCGGCTTCGACGAGACCGCCCGCCGCCGCTGGTGGGAGATCTACCCGGCCCTGTCCGAACCCGGCCCGGGCCTGGTGGGCGCGGTCACCGCCCGGGCCGAGGCTCACGTCGTCCGGCTCGCTCTGCTCTACGCGCTGCTCGACGGCGCCGGCCAGATCGGCCTCGCCCACCTCGACGCCGCGGTTGCCCTCTGGGGCTATGCGGCCGCCTCGGCCCGCTGGACCTTCGGGGACTCCCTGGGCGACCCCCTCGCCGACGAGATCTGCCGGACCCTGCTCGAGGCGCCCGCCGGCCTGACCCGCTCGGAGCTCCGGGACCTCTTCAGCCGCAACCGCAGCTCCAAAGACATCGGCAACGCGCTGCAGCGTCTCCTCGCCGCCGGACGCGTAAGTGTCGAACGCCGCCAAGAACGGGGCCGCCCGGCCGAAGTGTGGCGAGCCCACACCAGCTGACCCTCGATCCGAACCCGTCCCTCCGACACACCACCGAGCTGAACATCCCCTCGGTCCAAGCCGATCCCGAGCCGCGTGACGTTCGCCGATTGTCACGACGCCAACCGCCCCCTGGGGGGCGGGCGGCAGCAGGGGGGATCACCCCCCTGTCATTTCGGCGTGAACTCGGCCACCGCGTTCCTCAGCCTTCACATGCTGTATTGCTGTCGTTCCGTCGTTTAAGTCGTATGGCGTTTGGTCGTTACGGACATGTCGCCAACGATCCGACCAGCCACAATGGCGAGGAACACGCCTTTACCTACAGATAACTCGGCATGAAGGGCCAGATGAGCGAAGCTGAGCTGCACCTCTTGAAGGCCCGCCTGCGCGGCGGTCAGCTCACCAAGGCTCGGCGCGGGGATCTGATCGTGCCGCTTCCGGTCGGCTTGGTCTACGACCCCGCCGGTCGGGTCGTGCTCGATCCCGACCAGGGCGTGCGCG
>JAJZJY010000281.1 GCA_021809885.1 Actinomycetes bacterium | reverse complement strand
TGCGCTCGCACACGTGGCTCGGGTACAGCTTCCTGCTGATGGCCGAGCAGTTCTGCACGGGCGCCACGCGCAACGGTCCGGCCCTCGACCGCAACGCGATGCTCGACTCGGCGATCCTGCACTTCGGTGACGCGATCACGATCGGCACGACCAACGGCACGGCGGCGGCGTCGGCGACACCGGTGAAGTACCCGACGAGCTCGCCCGGGTCGAGCGGGTAGTACCACGGCGGCGGGAGGAGCGCGGCGGAGGCGCCGGCGCCGGCTGAAGGAGCGACGCCAGCCGGAGGCGGGCACGGGCGGCCAGGTGCGCCGCCTGGGAGGGCTCGCCGGGTGTGGCCGGATCAGGGGCCGGCGAGCGCCGGCCAGCCGAGCGCCCGGCAGCCGCACCCCGCCGGGTCGGGGATGGCCGGGACGGCGGCGTCGAGGAGGTGGCGGGTGGCGTCCACGTTGGCGGCGAGCACGGCCAGGACGGTCCCGAGGGACACCGGCGGGACGGACTCGTCGCCTTCCACCCCGGTGTCGTAGTCGGTGACGACGGCCAGGCCGGCGTAGCACATGCCGAGCTCCCGGGCGAGGTACGCCTCGGGGTATTGCGTCATGTTGACCACGTCCCAGCCGAGCGAGCGGAACCACCGCGACTCCGCCCGGGTCGAGAACCGGGGGCCCTGGACCACCACGACCGTGCCGCCCCGGTGCACCCGGCAACCCGTCGCCTCGGCGGCGCCGGCGAGCACAGCGCCCAGCTCCGGGCAGTACGGGTCGGCGAAGCTGACGTGGCCGGCGATAGGTCCGTCGAGGTAGGTGTCGGGCCGTCCCCTGGTCCGGTCCACCAGCTGGTCGAGCACCACGACGTCGCCGGGCTGGACGTCGGGGCGCAGCGAGCCGACGGCGCAGGGGGCGATGACCCGCCGCACGCCGACCTCGCGCAGCGCCCACAGGTTGGCGCGGTAGTTGACCCGGTGCGGTGGCCACTCGTGAGCCACCCCGTGCCTGGGGAGGAAGGCGACGCTGCGGCCGCCGACGTGCCCGACAGCGACCGGCGCCGACGGCGGCCCGTAGGGGGTGTGCGGGCGCACCTCGACGGGGTCGTCGAGCCAGGAGTAGAAGCCGCTGCCGCCTATTACGGCGAGCTCGGCCCGGGCGGCCAGGGGAGTCGTCGCCCGGGCTCAGGACGCCTTGGCGGCGCTGGAGGACGAGCTGTCCGACGAGGAGGGCTTCTCGGACGACGAGGAGGGCTTCTCGGACGACGAGGAGCCACCTGACGACGAGGACTCGCCCGACGAGGAGCCGCCCGACGACGAGGACTCCCCTGATGGCTTGGAGTCGCCTGACTTCGAGGCCGAGCCCTTGGATGCCGAGCCCTTGGACGCCGAGCCGTTCGCGGCAGCCGCCCGGCTGTCGGTCTTGTAGAAGCCGCTGCCCTTGAACGCGATGCCGATCGCCCCGAACACCTTGCGCAGGTCACCCCCGCAGTTGGGGCACGTCGTCAGGGCGTCGTCCTTGAAGGACTGGACGACCTCGAGGTGCTCGCCGCAGTCCTTGCAACGGTACTCGTAGGTGGGCATCAGACCTCCTGTGGCTGGCACTCGACCCCTGCGAGTGCCAAGTGTACCCGGCGGCCCGAAGTGGTGGTAGAGAAGCCGCCATGACCACCCGCGTGACCAAGGCGGTGATCCCGGCGGCCGGGCTGGGCACCCGGTTCCTGCCGGCGACCAAGGCCATCCCCAAGGAGATGATCCCGCTCGTCGACAAGCCGGCCATCCAGTACGTGGTGGAGGAGGCCGTGGCAGTGGGCCTGACGGACATCCTGATCATCACGGGGCGCAACAAGAGCGCGATCGACGACTACTTCGACCGCACGCCGGAGCTCGAGCGCCACCTGGAGGCGGGCAGCAAGAAGGAGGAGCTCGAGCAGGTGCAGGCCATCGCCGACCTGGCGGACATCCACTTCGTCCGCCAGGGCGAGGCGCGCGGGCTCGGCCACGCCGTGGGGGTGGCCAGGCGCCATGTGGGCGACGACCCATTCGCTGTGCTGCTCGGCGACGACATCATGGACCCCGAGGTCGGGGTCCTGGCCGGCATGGTGCGAGCCTTTGGGGAGCGGGGCAGCTCGGTCCTCGCCATCCGGCGGGTGCCACAGGACCAGGTCTGCCTCTACGGCTCCGCCGCCGTGGAGGCCGTGCCGGGGGAGGAGAGCCTGGTGCGCATCCGCGACATCGTCGAGAAGCCCGACCCCGCCGAGGCGCCCTCGGACCTGGCGGTGATGGGCCGTTACGTGCTCACGCCGGCCATCTTCGACGAGATCGACCGCACCGTCCCGGGACGGGGCGGCGAGATCCAGCTCACGGACGCGATCAGATCGCTCCTCGCCAAGCAGGAGGTGTACGGCTACACCTTCAGCGAGGGCCGCTTCGACGTCGGCAACAAGCTCGACTACCTGCGAGCCACCGTGGAGCTGGCCCTCGCTCGAGAGGACCTCGGCCCGGCTTTCCGCGGGTGGCTGGTCGACTACCTGGGGCGGTCCTGAGTGCGGCGCGTCGCGTTGTTTGGGCAGTTGACCGCGATAATCGCGGTCAACTGCCCAAACATCGAGCGCCGGGGCCGCGGGAGGGCCTCGTGATCCCCCTCGAGGAGGCCCGGGCCCGGGTGCTCGCCGACTGCCACGCCGCCGGCGCGGCCCGCGTCCGCCTCGACGCAGCCCTCGGGCTGGTCCTCGCCGAGGACGTCGACTCCGGCGAGGCCGTCCCACCGTTCCCGAGCAGCGCCATGGACGGCTACGCCGTCCACGCCTCCGACATCGCCGGGGCCGCCGGCGACCACCCGGTCCGGCTGCAGGTGATCGGGACGCTGGCGGCGGGAGGGACCCCCGAGTCGACCGTGCGGCGCGGCGAGGCCCTGCGCATCATGACCGGCGCCCCCTGGCCGCCGGGCGCGGACACGGTCGCGATCGTGGAGACCACCCGAGGCGCCGGCGACGCCGGCCAGGTCGAGGTGCTCGCGCCGGCGCCGGCAGGCGCCCACGTCCGCCCGGCGGGCGAGGACCTGACCGAGGCGCAGCGGGTGTTCGACCGGGGCACGGTGCTCGGGCCGGGGCACATCGGGGTGCTGGCGAGCATCGGGCGGGAGGAGGTGGCGGTGGTGCCGGCGCCGCGCGTCGGCGTGCTGTCGACCGGCGACGAGCTCGTCGCCGGCGGCGGCGCCCTGCGCCCCGGCCAGATCCGCGACTCCAACCGCGCGACCCTGCTGGCGCTGCTGCGCCGCGACGGCTTCACCGCTGTCGACCTCGGGCTGGCGAGGGACGACGAGGCCGACATCCGCGCCCGCCTCACCGCCGGGGCGGAGCGCTGCGATGCCGTGCTCACGAGCGGGGGCGTGAGCATGGGTGACTTCGACTTCGTGCGCAAGGTCCTCGACGAGCTGGGCGACATGAACTGGATGCAGGTGGCGATCAGGCCGGCCAAGCCGTTCGCGTTCGGGGTGCTGGGGGGGACCCCGGTGTTCGGCCTGCCGGGCAACCCGGTGTCGTCCATGGTCAGCTACGAGCTGCTGGCCCGGCCGGGCCTACGCCGCCTGGCCGGCTACCCGGTGGACGCCCAGGTCCGCCCGCCGGTGAGGGCGGTGGCCGACGCCACCCTCGCCCGCCCCTCCGACGACAGGACCACCTACATGCGTGTCGTCGCCCGGCCCGGCGCCGACGGCCGCTTCCACGCCCGGTCCGCCGGTGGGCAGGGCTCCAACCTTCTCTGGCCGATGGCGCTGGCGAACGCCCTGGCCGTGCTGGCTCCCGGGCGGGGCGTCGAGGCCGGCGAGGAGGTCGACGTCCTCGTGTTGGAGTGAGCCGGGGAGCTCGTGGTCTTTCTCCTCCACGGTGTCACAGGTGGGAGGGTACGGTGGGTGCGTGCTCGTCGACCCCCACGGCCGGACGGTGCGGGACCTGCGCCTGTCGATCACCGACCGGTGCAACTTCCGCTGCACCTACTGCATGCCGCAGGAGGGGATGACCTGGCTGCCCCGGGAGGAACTGCTCACCTACGAGGAGATGGAGCGGATCGTCCGGGTCCTCGTCGAGCGGTACGGCTTCGAGTCGGTGCGCCTGACCGGCGGCGAGCCGACCGTGCGGGCCCACCTCCCCGTGCTGGTGGAGCGCCTGGCCCGCCTCGGCGTGGACCTGTCCATGACCACCAACGGCGCCTCCCTCGGCCTCATCGCCGGCGAGCTGCGCGCCGCCGGCCTGCAGCGGGTCAACATCTCCCTCGACTCGCTGCGGCCCGACCGCTTCGCCGCCATCACCCGGCGTGACTCGCTGCACCGGGTGCTCGACGGCATCGACTCCGCCATCGCCGCCGGCTTCGACCCCGTGAAGGTCAACTGCGTGCTGGTGCGGGGGGTCAACGACGACGAGATCCTGGACTTCGCCGAGTACGGCCGGCGCAGCGGGACCGAGGTGCGGTTCATCGAGTGGATGCCTCTCGACGGCGAGGGCGCGTGGGCGGCCGACCGGGTGGTGCCGGCGGCGGACGTGGTAGAAGTCCTCGCATCCCGCTACGACCTCCAAGCGGTGGGGGGTGGCGCCCTCGACGGGTCGGCCCCGGCCGAGCGCTACCGCTACGTCGACAACGGCGCTCATGTCGGGGTGATCGCATCGGTGACCCGACCGTTCTGTGCGACCTGCGACCGGGTCCGCCTCACCGCCGAAGGGCAGCTTCGCAACTGCCTCTTCTCCATCCGCGAGACCGACCTGCGTGCAGTCCTGCGCGGCGGCGGCAGCGACGACGACCTGGCCGCCGCCGTCGAGGCGGAAGTCGGCCGCAAGTGGGCCGGCCACGCCATCGGACAGGTCCACTTCATCCGCCCGGCGAGGTCGATGAGCCAGATCGGCGGCTGAGGCCGGTGGCGTAGAATCCCTGGCATGTCCGAACGGGGTCTGACCCACATCGATCCGCTGGGCCGGGCCCGCATGGTCGACGTCACACCGAAGGAAGCGACCCACCGGCGTGCCATCGCCCGCTGCAAGGTCTTCATGCAGCCGGAAACCACCTCCCAGGTGGCGAGCAACGCCATGAGCAAGGGTGACGTCCTCGGCGCGGCGCGCATCGCCGGCATCCAGGCGGCGAAGCGCACGGCGGACATGATCCCGCTGTGCCACCCGCTGCTGGTCGGCTCCGTGGCCATCAACTTCGACATCCGCGACGACTTCGTGGAGGTCGAGTCGCAGGTCGAGACCGTCGATCGCACCGGTGTCGAGATGGAGGCAATGACGGCGTGCGCCATCGCCTCGCTCACCATCTACGACATGTGCAAGTCAGCCGACCGTTCCATGGTGATCGGGGAGCTCGCCTTGTGGGAGAAGACCGGGGGGCGCAGCGGGGTGTGGCGGCGGCACGCCGGCACCATCGACGAGCCGCTCGTCAACACACCTCCGTCGGCGGGCGCCCGCCTCGACGCCCGCATCGACGACGTGCTGGCCGGGGGGGCGGGCTCGGAGCATTCGGAGTAGGCGGCGCGGCGCGTCGTCGCTGGTCGGCGGGCCACTTTCGCCCGCCTCTGGCGTCGCTGGCGGTCCTCCCGCTACGGTTGGCGCCAGTCCGGTAGAAGGGCTGGTCGTTGACCCATCCGCTGACCGTTTCTTCCCGGGTGGACCCGCAGGGGGGCATCCACCGACGCGGGCATCCCGGCGGTTACGGTCACTGAGACGTGAAAGAAGGCCGAGGAGTTTGACGACGGTGGTGCTGCTTGTCCTCGCGATCGCCTGGGGTGCGGTGCTGGTGTTCTGGATCCGCTCTCGCAGCCGGGGGTCCTTCGGCGATTCGGTCGGGACGTTCCACCGGCACCTCCACGTGCTCGAGCGGACAGCCCCGGCCACCCTCCCCCCCGCCAACCGGCTGCGGGGTCCGGCGCTGTCGTCGACGCCGCTGTCGTCGCGCCTGGGCCGGGCGGCGCCGACCCTGCCCGGTGCTGGCCCACGCGTCGCCGCTGCGGCTGCCCGCCGTCCGGTGGCCCGCCGCCCGATGGCCCGCCGGCAGCCGGTGTACGCGCCGGCGCCGGGGGTGTCGTCCGCCAGGCGACGCCAGATCCGCCGCCGCCGGCGTGACGTGCTCTTCGTCCTGGTGGTGGCGGTGGTGGCGACGCTCGTGGTCGCCGTGAGCACCGGCCGCCATTCGCTCCTGCTCCTCCAGCTCGCCACCGACGTAACGTTGGCGGGGTACGTGTTCCTGCTCGTGAGGCTCCGCAACCTGGCGCTCGAACGCCAGTACAAGCTGCGGGTCCTGCGCCGGCCGGCGCTGGCGCGCTACGACGCCGCTGGCATGCCGACCGGCTACGGCGACCTGGCGCTGCGCCG
>JAJZJY010000280.1 GCA_021809885.1 Actinomycetes bacterium | reverse complement strand
CTGAAGACGTGCCGGTTTCGCTACTAGCTCATCACTCGGCAAAGCGACCATGCCACCGAGCAAGTCAACGCCTCACTAGCCGGATTATAACCACCCCACGGACATTTTGCAAAACATCTGAGATCTTCCTTAAAATATCCTGTGTGGCCGGCAATTATATGTCTGTAGTAATCGTTTGTTGACATACTTACAAAGACTCACAAGCTAGTACAGAATTGTTACCGGCCAACCCGCGTCTGATTGCCCCTGCTGCGAGCCACTAGCACCACCGTCATTAACAATTCTGAGAGGTGACGGGACCACACACCGTGCTACGCACCACTCGGCAGCTGTAATTGACTGGTTTTTCACGAAGCAGGTGACATCGACAGCCAAAGGATTATCTGTGACCTGCTTGATCTCAAGTTCCACGTCTAATCGAGGGACCACATCACGAGCCATCGCATCGCGTACCTCATAATCTTCCATTGCCGACACTGTCCGGTCGTGGCGCTTATAGTACTTATTGTCGCTTGCCATATGTGCGGTAGTGCCCTGAGGGACCTCCACGATATAGACAACCTTAGCTTGATCCGAGTCCCCAACAGGGACTGCAAACACCCGAAGACCGTCGATTCTAGGATGAACCCGCGAGTCCACTACTTGTTCGATCCACTCTGGTGAAATTTCTGCCTGATCCGTCCCCGCGTCCAACCTGTCTGCCGCATGAGTACTGGAATCTTCCACTACCCCGTAAATAATGGTCCCTCCGGCTGAATTTGCCAGCGCTGAGTCGACGTTCGTGAGCTCGGTGCCGCGGGGAAACCACCAGCGCCACTGCCGGTTCTGATTCTCGACCTGCCCACGTTGTCACGCTGTGGGGATCGCAAACCAGAGGCCGAGATCGTAAGTTTCTTCGAGCGTTGGCCACAGTGCCCACTCCGTTTCCAGGTCGAACATGATTGACTAGCTAGTTGTCGGTGATGCTCTGACAGACAACCGGCAGCGTGGAGGTAAGGGTGGAGCGGCACGGCCTGGCGGTTGTCATGGATGGTGCGCTGGTATATCACGCGGTTTATGAGACCCCTTTATACCATGTGGTCGGGCCGGTGGTCACCGGCGCAAGCGTCGGCTAAGCCTCGGTAGGCAACCGATCGATAGCCCGTACCCGATCACCAGCGCTCGGCAGCGAGTACCGGCGCGTGCTCTCCAGGCGGCTGTGACCCATCAACTCTGCAACGAGTACCACGTCAGTCCCTTGGCGCACCAAATTGGGGTGCCGTTAAGGAAGCTGGCACCAACCGACAAGTAGGTCCCGGTTGCTCCGCCACCGGGACTCGCCGTGTCGCGTAGCCTCATCGGCGTCGGCGGACAGCGGGGTCGTGAGCTGCGGTCATGGCTGCGACGGCTTCATCACCCGGTCGGGCGTACCTTTGTAATGACCGCAGGTTTTGATGGCCACTTTTGGCCATGAGCAAAGGCAGGCTGACGCCGGCCTCGGCGAGGTGGGTCAAGGCGGAGTGGCGCAGTTGGTGCAACATCCAGCCCTTGCTGTCGACCTTGAACGAGTTCAGCTTGAAGAGATACTCGGCCCGCTCGTAGGAGAGCCGGCCACGCCCAGTGACAGGGCAGAGGTCGGCGGCTGCCGGCGTGCGGGCGGGTGCTGGCCGACGTTCGGCGAGGAAGATAGGTCCGGCGCGGCGGTCACCGATCACTCTTGGCAGGAGGCGAGCTGAGCCGGATTGGAAGTGCAGCCAGTCGGCATCGCCCCCCTTGCGTCGGACCCGAAGCCGCTTGTTCTCTAGATCCAGGTCATTAATGTTCGATGAGAGGACCTCCTCGGCACGGGCCGCGGTCTCATACAGCAGCCGCCAGAGGCACTTTTCCCGAACGGCGACGTCGTCCCGGCGGAACAGCCGCTCGAGGAATGATTCCGCGATGGCCTTGGTGCGGTCTTCGGGTTCCTTGCGACGCTCGAGTGAAGCAGCGGGGTCGTCTGTGATCCAGCCCCTGCGGCGGGCATAGGCACTGAACGAGCGCAAGGTGGCGACGTGGCGGTTCCACGTAGCTGGTGCGCACCCCTCCCAAGTCGCGCTGGTGAAACCATCGAGGGTGGTGCCATCGAGTGCCGGCAGCGGGAGATCACCGTAAGTCCGGCAAAGTCGCTTTATGGTCTGGGTATAGGAGCGCCGGGTGGTTGGCGGCATGCTTCGGCCAAGGAAGGCCTCTGTCGCCTCGCCGACCGTCATCGTCTCTCGAAGCGGTAGAACCTTGGCGACCATCGCACCCCTCCTCTCATGATATGACAGGGAATGTGTTATTGTTGACGGTAACGCGCTGGAGGGCTGGGCAGAGCCCACCGCAGGTCGTGGCCCTGGCGCCGCCTTCCGAGCTGTGGGTATGTGACAGGGAATATCGTATTCCCTGTCACATAGGACAATAGTGCGGCCGCCATCGAGCCGCCGCCGCAGGGGGAGGGAAAGTTCGTGGCTCGCGATCTGGGCTTGGACAAGGTGGTGGACCACTTCACACTCGTGGGCGACGAGGTGGACCAACTGCGCAACAAGGCGGGAGCGACCCGGGTCGGCTTCGCGCTGACCCTCAAGTTCCTGCTTTGGCGAGGCCGGTTCCCCCGCGGCCGCCACGAGCTGGCCGACGATGCCGTGGACCACGTCGCCCGCCAGGTGGGAGTGGCGGCGGACGAGTTCGGCTCCTACGACATGACGAGTCGGACGGCCCAGCGCCACCGAACCGAGATCCGGCGCTACACGGGCTTTCGGGAGTGCAGCGTGGCCGATGCCGAGAAGCTGGCCTTCTGGCTCGCCGGTCACGTGGCCGAGTCCGAGTGCCGCGAGGACCGGGTCCGAGAGGGGCTACTTGCTCGGTGCCGGGGCGAACTCATCGAGCCGCCGACCGCGAATCGCGTCGCCGAGATCGTGCGATCGGCGCTGCGCCAGGCGGAGCAGACGCTGGTGACGAGGGTTGCGGCACGCCTCGACCCCGGGACCATCGTCCGGCTGGAGACCCTGGTCGCCGTGGAGGACGACCCTGACGACGATCGCCCCCAAGTGCTGGCCACGGTCAAGACCGACCCCGGCAACGTCAGCCTCGATTCCCTACTGGCCGAGCTGGACAAGCTCACTGCGGTCCGCGACGTCGGGCTGCCGGCGAGCCTGTTCACCGACGTGGCGCACAAGGTGGTCGCAGGCTGGCGGGCCCGGGCTGCTGTTGAGTCGCCGAGCCACCTGCGCGACCATCCCCAGCCCACCAGGCTGGTGCTGCTGTCGGCGCTGCTGTTCGAGCGGGAGCGTGAGATCACCGACGCCCTGGTCGAGCTGCTCATCTCCACCGTGCACCGCATCGACGCCCGGGCCGAAAAGAGAGTCGTTACGGAGTTCGTCAAGGAGTTCCGCCGGGTCACCGGCAAGGACACCATGCTCCGCCAAATCGCCGAGGCCGCCCTGGATGCGCCCGACGAGACGGTACGCGACGTCATCTACCCCGTCGTCGGTGGGGAGATGACCCTGCGGGACCTGGTAGCCGAATACCGGGCCAGCGGCACCGAGTACCAGCGCAACAAGCGCCGGGTGTTCAAGTCCTCCTACACCAACCACTACCGCCGCGGCCTCATCAAGTTGCTGGGGGCCCTGGAGTTCCGGTCCAACAACACTGCCCACCGGCCCGTGATCGAGGCCCTCGACCTGATCGTGCGCCACGCGGGCACCAGCGCCAAGTTCTACCCGCCGGAGGAGACGGTCGTCGTCGACGGCGTGGTGCGCCCGGACTGGGAGGACCTCCTGGTAGAGATCGACTTCCGGGGTCGGAAGCGGATCGTGCGCACCGTCTACGAGGCGTGCGTGTTCCAGGCGCTGCGTGATCGCCTGCGCTGCAAGGAGATCTGGGTGGTCGGCGCCCATGAGTGGCGCAACCCCGACGAGGATCTTCCCGCCGACTTCGAAGCCAACCGGGCCGGGCACTACGAGATGCTCCACAAGCCCCTCGACGCCAGCGCCTTCGTCGCCGATCTGCGCAAGGAACTGCGCGGTGAGCTGGTCGCCCTCAACGAGGCGCTACCCGGCCTGGACTGGCTGGAGATCGCCGACCGCAAGAGCGGGGCCATACAGTTGACCCCACTCAAGGCGCAGCCCGAGCCGGCCAACCTCCGCCGGCTCAAGAAAGCGGTCCAGGCCCGATGGGGGACGGTGCCCCTCATCGACATGCTCAAAGAGGCCGCGCTGCGCACCGGGATGCTGGCCCAGTTCACCCCGGCCGGCACCCGGGAGGCGATCGAACGCGACGCCCTGTGGGAGCGGCTCCTACTCGTGGCCTACGCCTACGGGACCAACACCGGCATCGGGGCGGTGGCTCAAGGCGACCACGGTCACGGCGAGAGCGACATCCGCTACGTCGCCCGACGGTACTTCACCCTCGAAGGCGCCCGCGCCAGCGCCGTCGAGCTGGCCAACGCCACCTTCGCCGCCCGCCAAAGCGGCATCTGGGGCGAGAGCACCACCACGGTGGCATCCGACTCCACCCATTTCCGCTCCTACGACCAGAACCTGTTCACCGAGTGGCACTCCCGCTACGGCGGCCGGGGCGTACTCATCTACTGGCACGTCGAGAAGAAGTCGATGGTCGTGCACTCCCAGCTCCTCAACTGCACCGCCTCCGAGGTGGCGGCCATGGTCGAGGGCGCCGTCCGCCACGGCACCTCGATGCAGCTTGAAGGTAACTACGTCGATTCGCACGGCCAGTCCGAGATCGGCTTCGCCATCACCTCGCTGCTGGACTTCGCCCTGCTGCCGCGCATCAAGCGGATCAACAAGATCAAGCTCTACTGCCCCGACCAGGAGGTCTTCCCTCGGCTGGCACCGGCGATGACCCGGGCGATCCGGTGGGATCTGATCGAGCAGAACTACGACCAGATGATCAAGTTCGCTACCGCCATCCGGGTGGGTACCGCTTCGGCCGAGGCCATCCTGCGTCGCTTCACCCGCAACGCTACCCACCCCGTTTACCGGGCCATGCTGGAGCTGGGCCGGGCCCAGCGGACCATCTTCGTGTGCCGGTACCTGCGGGACCGCGACCTCCAGCGCGAGATCGAAGAGGGCCTCAACGTCGTCGAGTCCTGGAACCGGGTCAACGCGGTGATCTTCTTCGGCAAGAGCGGCGAGTTCGCCACCAACCACCGAGACCAGCAGGAGCTCGGCATGGTTGCCCTCCACATCATCCAGGCCGCGATCGTCTACGTGAACACCCTCATGGTCCAAGAGGTGCTCGCCCTACCGGAGTGGGCGGGCGTACTCACCGTCGACGACCGGCGCGGGCTGACGCCACTGTTCTGGAGCCACATCCTGCCGTACGGAGAGGTGAGGCTGAACATGGCCCAACGGCTCGCCCTCGGCAGCCCAATGCCGTCGGCCCTGGACGAGGACGCCTCGTAGGCCCGCTACTTGTCGGTTGGTGCCAGCTTCCTTAACGGCACCCCAAATTAGACCATGATCAAAACCTACCAAGACGCCTTAGACCGCTCCCCTCTCTCGGCAAGCACAAAACGTATCTACAGGTCTCGGGTGGCTGGGTTCTTGGCTTGGCTTGTAGATGCTGACGTGGAGGGCGATCCCTTAAGTGACCCATTTGCTCGGGACTTTGCCGTTCGGGACTATCGGACACATCTTAAAGAGACGCACCATGCTCCTGCAAGTGTGAACGCGGCTCTTGCAGCCGTCGATCACTTCTATAGCGTCCGCGGTCTTGGACCGGCTAATGCTCGCAGAGAAGCTCTACCTCAAGCAGCGCCACGTGCCTTAGATCCTGGGGACCAGCGTCGCTTTCTTCGCGCCCTGGAACAGACCGAGAGCTCTCGTGATCGGGCTATTGGTCTCCTCGGCTTCATTGTTCTTGATGAAGGAGTGTGGTGCTCGGAGGTTCATTACGTAAATGGACACCGAAGGGATGGTCAGTTGCGTAACTACCCACGCTCGGAGACTACCCGTGTGGCCGTAACACTACTCACAGCGTTAATCAGGAATTCAGACGGATACATGGGGGTCAATGTATTCTGTTTGGGGTCCGAAAGGGATCATTTGTCAACGTGGATGTTCAACAAATGATTAGTACAGACATATACTTCCTGGTCATAGAGGATATTTTAAGGAATTCCTCATGTTTTTGCAAAATGTCCGTGGGGCGGTTATAATACGGCTAGTGAGGCGTTGACTCGCTCGGTGGCATGGTCGCTTTGCCGAGTGATGAGCTAGTAGCGAAACCGGCACGTGTTCAAGAAATGGTATCTCGAAAGGGGTACTTAGAGCAAGGGGGTCGGCGGTGCCGTCACGATTAACGTTAGCTGCGGGTGTGCTTGGAGTAGCATCGCTTGCA
>JAJZJY010000279.1 GCA_021809885.1 Actinomycetes bacterium | reverse complement strand
TCGTAGACGACACTCACGGTCTCGACCGACACGGCAGGTTCTCCTCGAATCGGCGTTCAGGCCAATCGCACCAACCCGGGCCCGTCACGCAAGAGCAGCGCTGCGCTCCTGCATCCCATCAAGTCCGGTGTGCTCGACGTACGAGCTCTGGATCTCGATGAGGCGAGAGCGGCTGGGGTCGCGTGCGGCCTCAGCGGCACCGCTGACGTCATCGACGCCAGCGTGGCGATTCTCGCTCGACGCCACGGGGCCATCGTGGTCACCAGTGACCCGGCCGACCTCCGCCGGCTGGACTCCGGGCTGACACTGGTCGTCTGTTGACTGCCCCGTCGCGTCCCTTTGGGCACCGACGTCCGCAAGTCCATCGACGAACGAGAGCGTAGAAGCCGCCGAGGACCACCGCCGACGGCTCCCGTCCCCCGGCCCGTCGGGCCACGTACCAGCTGGCAGCACCGGTGACCAGTCAGCGCCCGGCAGTCCAAGATCCCGGCCGAAGGGACCTGGGGACCTGCAGAACGTGGGCAACCGCGCCCGCTGTGGGTGGGGCCGGGTAGACCAGATCGCGGGATGACATGGAACGCGCGTCCTGGCAACAGCGGGGCCTGGTCGGTCCTCTCCTGTGGTGTGACCTGGATGCCGGTGCCCGACCGGCACGCTGTTGCTGGCGGCGCAGATCGCCGGTCGGCCGTGGGGTTGCTGCTCGCAGCATGGGCGCTGGCGGCCATCGCCTCCTCCCTCGGCAACCCAGCCCACCAACTCCCGCCGAAACTGCTGACTGCATTCCTGCTCTGGCGGATCTGGCGTGGTGCGATCTGGAGTCGCCACCTGCTGATCGGCCTGTCCTGTGTCGGGCTGGGGCGAAGCCCCGTTAGCCCTCACGACCGCAATCGCGCTCGGGGCAACGGGCATCGTCACCTCCGCGATCGTGATGTTCGCCCTATACGTGGGCGTCGGGGTGTTGATGTCCCTACCGCGAATCCGTGAGCTGGCCCGGGCGCCGGGTACCAGCGCGGCATAGTAACCCTGAAGCCCACAGCCGAACCCGCTACGGGGCATCGTTGGCCGCTTGCGGTCATGTGGACGTCCGTCCTGGAGCGGGATCGGCTACTGCGACCGGGGTAGGTGGTGATGCAGGGGCGGTCGCAGGGACCATCGCTTCGCCGCCATCGCTATGTGGCCGCCGGCCAGTAGGTCTGCGAGCATGGTCGGGTGTACCGCGTAGAGCTGCTCACGGTGGACCGGTGGGAGGATTTCGCTCGGCTTTGCCGTATGATGGGCCCGAACCGCTCGTGTTGGTGCATGTGGTGGCGTCACGATGGTCAGCCCCAGGACTTGAGGGCCCGTGAATGGATGCTCCGGCTCGTTGAGCGGTCGGGTCATCCGGTGGGGCTCCTCGCCTACAGCGGCGAGGAGGTGGTGGGCTGGGCGGCGGTCTCGCCGCGTGAGGAGTACCCGCGTCTGAACAACGGGCGCGATACCGCCCCCGTCGATGACCAGGAAGGGGTGTGGGTGCTCCCCTGTTTGTTCGTGGTGGAGGAGCATCGGCGTAAGGGTGTAACGGCCGTGTTGGTTGGTGCGGCGGTCGAGCTCGCCCACTCGATGGGCGCGTCGGTGATCGAGGCCGTGCCCGGCGACCCGGACACCCTGCAGCGGACCCCTTCGGCCTCCTACACCGGCACGGTGGGCCTGTTCGGTGCCGCTGGGTTCGCCGAGGTCGCCCGGAGGACTGCGAAGGGTCGGGTCGTCATGCGACGGGACCTGCGGGCCGAGTAGCACCAGACCTGGCGTGACCGGGCCGATGGCCGCGCGCCAGGGTGTCTGGTCGCCGCCATGGATCGCTTCCGCCTCGGCAGTGTGGACGCAGACTCTCGGATAGACCTGGCTGGCTGCGCCCAGGCGGGTACATCCAGGTCTGGGTGCTGGCGGAATCGCAGGATGCCGTTTGTGGAGCGGTTCCGCACGGACAGTGTGGTGGTCGGCTCCTACCTGCACGGCCCGCCCGAGCCGTGGGGATGGCGAGGTGTCACCGAACGTGGTCCTCGTGGGTGGTGCCGGGGCCACCCACGACATTCGCCATCCCCACGGCCTCGGTGATCGCCTCATCTGCCTGCTCTACCGGCACGACGTGGAGATAGGTGCAGCCTTGCTCGTCCCCCAGGGCAAGGCCCTGCGGGGGCTGCGGCGCTCGCTCGTCGCGCATCTGCGAGGCGGGGGACCGGACCACGACGCTATCGACGCCCTGAGCCTGGCGCTGCTCGAGAGGGCCCGCTCGCTGGAAGCAGGCATCTTCGTGAGGGCGAGGTCCAAAGACCTCGTCGCCCGCCTGCGGGCCAAGGTTGATGCCCGCCGGCGCCCAATAGAAATCCGTGCGCCCGTCTTGGCGGCAGGACCTCGTCGGCATGTGGGTGCCGGAAACCCGAGGCAGAGATCATCCGAGAGTCGATTCGTGTGTCGGTCGGCGGTGTTCGCCCTCGTCCTCGTGGTGGGTTGTGCTCGAGCGGGCAGCCGATCGCCCGCCGCGCCGAGGAGATGCTTGCCGGCTTCGGGGAGCGCTGAAGGTGCCTCCCATCGTCGTGGACACCAGTGCCCTGCTGGCGTCCTTCGATGCCTCCGAGCCCGACCACGAAGCGGTGTCGGAGGTGCTTGTTGCAGCCGATGTCTTGGTCGTCTCGCCGTACGTGGTGGCTGAGCTGGACTACCTCGTGGCCACCCGACACGGGGTGGACGACGAGCTGGCCGTGCTCGACGAACTCGCCGGCGGAGCGTGGGACTTGGCAGCCGTCGACGAGGAGGTGCTTCGCCGCGCCCGGGGGGTCATCGCCAGCTACCGGGACCAGCAGATCGGCGTGGCGGATGCGTCGATCGTCGTGCTCGCTGCGCGGTACCGGACGCGCACGATCGCCAGCCTGGACCACCGGCACTTCGACGCCCTCCTGTCACTCGACGGCGGTTACTTCGAGGTGCTCCCGAGGGTGGGTTGACGGGGGCGCGGGCACCTCTCACCGGGACGGGGTTTCTCTGGATAGCGGCGATCACGGTCATGCGCTGAGCAGCGCAGCGCCAAAGCGGTTGCATAGGGCACGCGCTCCGGCCACCGGATTCGATTCGTCGGTTTGTAGCCCGAAGGCGCACGATGGTCCTGAACCCCCGCCACCAAGAAAATGCAGGCCAATTAAAAGGGGCCTCCGTCGAGGAGGCCCCTCTTGTGCTCCGGATTGCTACCGGGTTTTCCACCGGACGGACCGGCAGTGAGTGGCACGGGTCGGTCCGCTTCGCAGCCGATCGGCACGCTCGAGCTGTCGCTTGCGCCACGATCGGAGCACGGCGAGCGTTCGTGGGTCGAGGTCGATCATCCGGCGGCTGGTGCCGGTCTTGACGTCGGCGATCTAGAGGGCGTAGGCGACGGAGCCAGCCTTCACCCCGCCAGGCGAACCCGAGTCAGGCAGCGAGTAGCCCGGCCCCCGAGCCGAGAGGAGCAGCGATGCGCGGGTACACGGCCAAGAAGGGCAGCCGCTACTACTCAGTCATCTACGAAGGGGTGGACCCTGCCACCGGCAAGGAGCGGCGGCGGTGGTACTCGGGCGGGCCGCGCAAGGCCGACACTGCGTGCCCTGTCCGCTGCGTGAGCAGTGCACGACGGCTGTCGGGGGCCGCACCATCTCGGTCGGAGCCCACGAGGACGTCCTGTCCCGAGCGCGAGCTCGCCAGAAGGACCCGAGCTGGATGGAGGACTACCGGAGGACGCGCCCGAAGGTCGAGCGCAAGCTCGCCCACCTCGTCCGCAGAGAGCGCGGTGGCAGACGAACTTCGAGCGTCGAGTGGCTGGTTAGCTCGGACCGTGGCCCTGCGCTGGCTTGGCGATGCCCTGGAAGAGGAAAGCCACCCCACCCGGCAACTCGTCTGGGTGCAGCGGGCGTTCCCTGATCAGCCATGATCGCCGAGCCAGTCGAAGCCTGACCCGGCTGCCCCAACCCAGCCAGAAGTCCGTGGGCCAGTTCGACGTGCCCACCCTCATGCCGTCCACCTCGCCTCGGTCGCCGGAGACGGCAGCCCATCGGAGCGGGACGCGCCAGCACCGTCGACGCTGGCGCGCCGTGCGGGTAGTCGGCATCCCGTCGACGCCCTGGGCCAGGTCGTAGCTGCTCGCCGCCGCAGCAGGCATGATGTGGTCGTGGCGTTCTCGGAGCCGGAGCGGGCCGTCGTCGCCTGGCTGGCGTCCTCGTCCCCGGAGCAACCCTCCGAGGCGGAGCGTCCGTCGCCGGGCGCACCAACCGGCTGGGTAACTGAAGCGGGTCGTGACGGCGGCCCCAACGGCGATCCGGACACTGCCCGCTTCCTCAAGACCCGCCGCTTCGGGAACGCAAACCTTCACGTCGTCTCGTTCTCCACCCGGCGGGGGGCACCACGGACATGGCTCGTCCGGACGGTCGAGAACGTCGACGGTGTCCACGTCGCCGATCCCATTGGCGGTGGCGGGGGCCCGGACCCTCAGCGTGACTTCCCCTGGGTCAACCTCGCCGCGAGATGGGGCTGTGACGGCTTCAGCGGCGGGGGGGCAGTCGCCGGGGAAGGCGTCGAGCGGGCGAAGCGGGTTCGTCTGCGCTTCGCCGATGGCGCAGCTGTGGAAGATGACACTGACGGAGGGGCTGTGGCTTTCCACGTTGATCACGAGGTCCGCTTTCCGGCTCGGGTTGAGGTCGTGGACGGGTCCGGGACCGTGATCTTCACGTACTCCGAGTTCGAGTAGCTCGGCGTCGAAGGGCAAGGGATGTCTGTGTCCATCCGGCTCGGAGATGGGGGACGGCCGTGTGGTGTAGATGTCGGGGAACGACGATCGCCACGCGGAGGCTCCAATCTGCGTTACGAGAAGCTGGCGACCACAGAGCCCAGATCGGGGCTGAGTTGTGCTGGCGGCCACCCTCGGAGATTGTCGAGATCGGAGGCGACCTCCCGGAGGTGAGCGGCAGCGTCGCGTTCGGTGACCGGCCAGCGCCGCACCCGCACGAGTTGCTCGGTCGTCGCACGGACGAGCGCCGCCAGCCGCGCCGCTCGATCGACCGAGATGTCGCCGCCGGGAACGGGCCCGGTCGATCCAGCTCATGACTTGACGTCCGGGCTCGTCCCGCCTGAGTGGGCGCGGCGCAGTGTTGAAGCCGGAATGGTCGAGATGGGCGAGCAGGGCGTCCACCAAGTTCGATAACGGCGTGGGCCGTCAGCGGGCGGTGCCGCCGACCCTGACCACTCCTGCGGTGCTGGCTGCGATCAACCTGCCGTCGCCCACGTGGGAAACCTAGACCCCTGACGGCAGACCTTCCGCGCCGAGCCGCTCCGAACATGACGGCACCGATCGGCATCATCTTTGGTGTCGTTCGATCGATAGGTGCGGGCGGGACGCGCCCTGTATCAGAGGGTGGAGGCGTCGCGGTCGCCGGCGGCAGCCGCTCGTCGGTCGGTCAGCGCCGCCCGTGCGAGCGGGGCGTACAGCACCACCGACACCCAGCCCAGGACGAGTCCGATGATCGCCGCCGCCCACGCGAGCAGCAGCGCAGCACGGTGCCAACCGATGGTGGAGTGGCCGGCGAGGAAGAGCGGGAAGGCACACATCAGTCCGAAAGTCCCCGCCTTGCCGACCAGTGTCACATCGATGCGCCGGGCCCCGGCCAGGGCCAAGCCGGCCGCTGCGACAGCCACCAGGCCCTCGCGGGTCAGAGCGATGACGGCGACGGGGATCGGCACCGCGCCGGCCGCCAGGATGCCGATCACGGCGGTTGCCAGCAGGACCCGGTCTGCGATCGGGTCGAGCACCTTGCCGAGGTTCGTCACTTGATCGAGGCGGCGAGCCAGTTGGCCGTCCACCCAGTCGGTGGAGCCGAGCGCGGCGAGCAGGACCGCTGCCCCGAACCAGTCGCTGCGATGGGGTTGGACCAGCAGCCAGACGAAGACGGGCACGACAACCAGCCGGGCGGTGGTGACCACGTTGGGCAGCGACAGGATCCGGTCCTCACCGACGCGGCGCGACCCTCGACGCCGGAGAGTGGGGCCGCCATGCCGAGACGTCATCCCCCCGAGCCTACGGTCGACTGGAGCTCGGGATGCGCGTTCCGTTCGTGTCGTCGGCGGCAAGCATCTCCGCGCCTTCTGCCGCAGCGTGGTCCCCAGGCGGACGAGGGGACTGGGTTCCTTCACGCTGGCGGACGACACGATGTGCGACGTCGATTGCCCATGCCGCGCTTATGGGGACCTCCCGGGCGTTGGCGTACGTGCTGGTGCGCGAGGGCACGATCCCGTCCGTGAGGTTCGGCCAGCGGGTCGTGGTGCCGCGGCGACGGCCTGGTGAACCTGGTCGAGGGGGATGAGGGC
>JAJZJY010000278.1 GCA_021809885.1 Actinomycetes bacterium | reverse complement strand
CCGCCCATCCCGCCCTCGCCGGGGATCGCCGGCGCGCGCCGCTCTCGGTGGGCGACGGTCGAGGGGTGGTGTTCGTGTCGCACACGGGAGATGTGCAGCCCAGCGGGTTCCTGCCGCTCGTGGTTGGCAGCGTGCGAGACACTCCGCTGCCCGCCCTCTACGCGACCGCCCCGCTGCTCCGGGCGCTGCGCGATCCCGCCGCGCATCACGGGCGTTGCGCGCGCTGCGAGCTGCACGAGATCTGCGGTGGATCTCGCGCCCAGGCGTACGCCCATACGGGAGACCCCCTGGCTGAAGATCCGACCTGCGACTACCAGCCGGCTGCGGCTGGAGCATCCGCGCCGTAGCGCCGTAGCGACCGGCGGAAGTTGGGCGCGCGCTCGTGAGAGTCAGTGGCACTTGCGCAGACGGAAGTGGTGCTTGCGAATTGCGGCTGTGCTGAGTACGGTCTTGGGCCGTGATCTCTTGGCGCTTCCATCGATGCCCCCCGCTGGGCCGGCCGGGACGTGGCCGTGGCTCCGTGCGAGGCGGGCTGGCAGTGGCTGCTGCGGCAGCCGGCGTCTCGCTGGCCCTCTGGCCATCGGCGGCCTCGGTGAGCTCGGCGGCCTCGACGACGTCGGCGAACACCGGCCACGCGGCCACCCACCGGGGCGGGACCGCCAGCGTGGCGTTCGCGGGCTCGCTGCTGGCGGTGGACAACGAAGTCGTCGGCCCGGGCTTCCAGCGAGCGACCGGGCACAGCTACACAGGACGAGGCGGCGGCTCGATCGGTCTCGCCCACGACATCGCCGCCGGGGAGATCACCCCGGGGGTCTTCGAGAGCGTCGGCGCAGCGCCGATCCGCGCGCTCGAGCCGCGGTTCACCCGCTGGTACGTGCGGTTCGCCGCAAGCCCGCTGGTGCTCGCCTACAACCCGCACACCCCCTACGCAGCCGTGTTCCGCAACGCCGCCAAGGGAAACGGTTCGCTTGCTGCGGTGTTCAAAGCCATGGCCCGGCCGGGCTTCCTGCTCGGGCGGACGGATCCGGCAACTGATCCTCAGGGCCAAGCGTTCATCATGATGGTGGAGCTGGCGCAACGCGCTCTCCACCTGCCGGGTGCGATCGTCGGCCAGATCCTCGGCGCCGGGGCCACCACCGGGACCGGTGGCAACCTGTCGCAGATCTTCGCCGAGACGGCGCTCGACTCTCACTTGGAGGCGGGGCAGCTCGACGCCGCGAGCGCCTTCTTGTCGCAGGCCGTGCAGCTCCACCTCCCCTACGTGCGGCTGCCTGCCGCCATCGACTTCGGCAATCCGGCCGACGCCAGGCAGTACGCCTCAGCCAGCCTTGTCGTCCCGTCGACCACCGGGCAGAAGACGACCGTGCACGGCGCCCCGTTGGTGATCGACGTCACGACGCTCCACCAGCCTTCGGCCACCAAGGCCGACGTGGCCGCCTCGAACGCCTTCTTGGCGTACCAGCTCTCGCCGACCGGTCGCCGTGACGACGCCAAAGAGGGGTTCGTCCTGTTGCCGAACACCCTGTTCGGTTCTCCTGGGGCCGTGCCGGCCTCCGTTCGCCGCGAGCTCGCGCACGCGCGGTAGGGCCCGTGGTCACCGCCCCGCCACCGCGCCGATGGACGAGCCCAGTTCATCCAAGCGGCCGGCGTGTGCTCGGTGTGGTCGGAGTGCTCGGAGCTGTGGCGGTGTGGCTGGCCCTGCTCGGTCCGCTGGGTGCCCTCTTCGCCCACCTCTCGCCGTCGGCTCTCCGCACCTCGTTGTCGGCGCCCCATGCACTCTCGCCGCTGGTGACCTCCGTCGAGGCGAGTGCCGTCGCCCTGGGTGTCTTGGTCGCCGTGGGCACCCCGCTGGCATGGGCGATGACCCGGAACCGTTTGCCAGGGCCGCGGGTCTGGGAGAGCGGCATGCTCGTGATGCTGCTCATGCCGCCGCTCGTCATCGGTCTCCTGCTGGTGTTTTTCGTCGGACCGCTCACCCCCATCGGTCACGGCCTCGCGCGGCTCCACCTGTCTGCGTCGAACACTTTCTTCGCGTTGGTGGTGGCCGAGATCTACGAGGCGGCGCCCTACTACGTGCTGGGTGCCGCCGCCGCCTTCACCTCGGTCGAGCCCGAGCTCGAGGAGCACGCCTGGCTCCTCGGGGACACCTGGTGGCGGAGCTTCCGCCGAGTCACGTTGCCGCTGGCAGCCCCGGGCCTGGCAAGCGCGCTCGCAATGGCGTGGGCGCGGGCCATGGGAGCGTTCGGCGCTGTGCTGGTCATCGCGTACCACCCCTACGGCCTTCCGATGCAGATTTGGGTGACCCTGCAGCAGACCGGCCTCGCCGCGGCGCTGCCCTTCGCGCTGCTTCTGCTCGTCGTCGCGCTGCCCTTGCCGGTGCTGGCGTACGTGTGGACCGCTCGAGCGCGCATAGCCTCCGGTCCGGACGCCTCGGTTGGTGATCCGGCGTTGTGACCCAAGAGAGAGTCGGGACGCATGGGAGGTCCGGTGCTGTGCTGCTGAGGCGTCGAAGTGACTCCAGCCGTTCACGCGCGAGGGCTACCCACGATCAGGCCGGTTTGCGATTCGACGTCGCTGTGGACCGCCGCACCGTCGTGGTCCAGATGGTGCTGGCGGTCGGTGCGGGGGAGTGCGTCGCCATCGTCGGCCCGTCGGGCGCCGGAAAGTCGACCGTGCTGGCGGCCATCGCCGGCCTGGTTCCACTACGCAGCGGGAGTGTGTGGCTCGACGGTCGGTTCTTGAGCTCGTCAGACCGACCTGCAGTCCCGCTGCGAGAGCGTCGGGTGGGACTGCTGACGCAGCGGGCCGGACTGTTCCCTCACCTCGACGGGGCCTCCAACATCGGCTACGGCCTGCCCGGAGGTGCCGCGCACGCCCGCGTCGGCGAGCTCGCGCAAGCGTTGGGGCTCGAAGACGTCCTGGGCGCCCGACCGGCTCGCATGTCGGCGGGGCAGCGCCAGCGGGTCGGCCTGGCTCGGGTGCTCGCCGCCGACCCGCGGGTCGTGCTCTTGGACGAGCCGTTCTCGGCGCTCGACCCCGAGCTCCGCAGAAAGACCGGCGCGTGGGTCTCGGGCGAAGTGCGCCGCCGGCAGGTGCCTTGCCTGCTCGTCACGCACGATCTTGCGGAAGCTCAGCGGGTCGCCAGCCGAGTGGCCGTGCTCGAGGGTGGCGCCTGCCTGCAGGTTGCCGAGCCGGAGGTCGTGGCGCGGGAGCCGGCCACTCAGGCGGTGGCCAGGCTGGTCGGCTACGACGCGTTCGTCGGTGTCGAGCTGGTGCGTCCGCTGTTGTCCGCGTCCGGCGCCATTGCGCCTGGTGCGACGACGGTGGGCGTCCGTGGCGACCTTGTGAGCCTGGCGCCGGAGAACGTCTCGGTCGGGCGAGGGTCACAGACATCTCCGGGCGTGGAGCTCGTCGGCAGGCTGAGAAGCATGGTTGCCAGCGGCGCGGCGGTCGAGGCATCTGTCGTGCTCGACGACGGCTCCGAGGTCCCCGTTCGCCTGGCTCCCGGGCAGTCGCTCCCTCGGATCGGGGCTGAGGTCCGTCTCCACGTGCACAACCCAGCTTGCTTCGACGCGTCGGGGCGTCTCGTGCAAGGTGCTGGAGGGAAGCCCTCCGCAGCCGCGCCTGCTCTCGGCCGAGCCCCTGTGCCGCACGGGGCGACGGCCGGATGAGCGGCACCAGCCCCCCGCCGTTTCGCGCCGCGGGCGAGCCCGGTAAGCCGGTGCGGCGCGTCCGCCTGGCACGTCTGGCCCGCCAGCTTTCACAGGACCAGCTGGCTGAGCTGGCCGGCGTCACTCGCCAAGCGGTCGCCGGCTTCGAGGCAGGCCGGTTCGACCCTTCGCTGAAGGTGGCGCTTCGGCTGGCGGACGTGCTCGGCGTGCCAGTGGAAGAACTGTTCGGAGGCGACCACCAGCGTCGGGCCGAGGTGCGCGCCGAGCTGGTCGAACCGGTCGAGCTGGTCGAGCCGATCGAGCTGGTCGAACCGATCGAGCCGATCGAGCCGACGATGGTCGCTCGTCGCCAGGTCGAGAAGGCCTGGCGGGGGCGCCAGCGGGTCCGATTGGCCGAGGTGGCCGGACGGCAGTGGGCGTATGCGCTCGGCGCCGACACCGCAGCCGGTTGGGGGTTCGGTCCCGCGACCGGGCATGTGGTCTCGAGCGGCTCCTCTACGAAGACACTGGGTTCTCGTGCTGGCTCCGTGCTCGTCGACGTGGTCACTCCCTCCGTCGCCACCGTGGTGGTTGCGGGCTGCGATCCTGCGCTTCCGCTTCTTGCGGGCCCGCTGGCGAGGCAGGATCCGCCGATGGTCCTCTTGTGGTGGCCGTGCTCGAGCAGCCGGGCGTTGGAGCTTGTGGAGGCGGGAGCGGCGCACGCCGCAGGGGCGCACCTGCGTGATCGCGACGGCCGCGGCTACAACACCCAGCAGACGCGTGCGGTGCTGGGCGTCGTCGGTGCCGCGGTCGTGGGGTTCGCTTCGTGGTCCGAAGGTTTGGCACTGGGCTCAGCGGGAGTACGCGATCTCGGCGACGTTGCCCGTTTCGGCCTGCGGGTCGTCAACCGCGAGGCGGGGGCCGAGGCGCGAGAGGTGCTCGATCGAGAGCGCAGCCGTCATGGGCTCAGCGTCGAGGATCTCCCGGGGTGGGACGCAGTAGTCGGAGGGCACCTGCAGGTCGCGTCGGTCATCGCGAGCGGTCTGGCAAGTGCAGGCGTGACCTGCGAGCCCGCGGCGCGGGCGTACGGGCTCGACTTCCAGCCCCTGGCCGAGGAGCGGTTCGACCTCGTCGTTCCTCGCTCTCTCCTTGCGACGCCCGAGGTGCGTGGCTTGCTCGGGGCGCTGGGCAGCGACGAGCTACACGACCAGCTCTGCGCGATCGACGGTTACGACGCCTCGTCGTGCGGTGTCGTGATCGACACCTTCTGACGTCATGAAGGAGCGCCTCGCCGCCCCGGCGTGACGGACCTCGGTCTTGAAGCCGAGCCCGGCGCCGGCTCGAGGAGAAATGCCGACGCCGTCGACCACGCGAGCGTGGGCGACGAATGCCCGGGCTTTGGGGAGCAGCTGTCGCAGCGCCGCTGCGCAGAGTGCAACGCGTTCTGCCTCCGGCTGGGTCCGGCCCGACGTTGCCCTGCCCGTAGCGAGGTGGTGCTGGTCGAAGAGTTGGGAGGGTAGGCGTGCGCGGGTCATCCTCTGGCGTCGGAGTCGGAGTGCGACAACACCGGGGCCTTCCACACCATCTCGACGTCGTAGAAGGGCACCGTGGAGCCCCTCTCTGCCAGAGCCTTATTGCACTGCAGCATTTGACATCACCCCGCTGGTCCCAGGTGGTCGACCCGCGATCCGTTCTTGGAGCGGCGTTGTCGGCCAGGTGAAGGTGCCCTCACCCGTTGGTCCCACGGCAGCGGCCGTCGTCGTGATCATGGCCACCGCTGCGAGCACGGTGCTCACTTCCCTCGGCGCCCTGAGGCAGCCGATCCGCTGTCGGCGGACCGCAGCTCAATCCGGGTGCACATCGTCGTCGACGCGCTCCCTCTCTCCATCGCCGAGTCTCTATTCGATCGCCCTCACGGCTTCCGTGACGTCGCGTCCCGCATCGAGCATCTCGGCGGTAACGACCAGCTCACCGCCCCTATCGCGTACACGGATCGGCCCAAGCGCCTCCACCGCGATGAGGACCGCCCGCAGGACTGCGAGGTCGCTCCTGTCGAGGAGGACGACCGCCAACTCGATGAAGTTGCGGGGCGTGGGGGCAAAGACGATGCGTTCGGGTACCTGGGAGGCGTCGACCAGCTTCGCTCGGACCCTGACCCGCCGGCCATGGGTCCGTACGTCGCAGCGTCCTGTCGTGGCGCTGTTGAGCTCACCGCCGAGGGCCTCGGCGAGCAAGAACTCGACGTAGTCGCCGATCGGCGGGTCCTCGGTGCGGACGGCATCGCGGCCGGCGAGGGCGACGATCACCTCGCGCCAGATTGCAAGGAGTGTCCGGGTCGGCATTTCACGAGGGATCGGGCCCGCCACGCCAGGAGCTGGGGGCCACTGGCGGTGTCGGCGACGCGACGGCCGGCGCCGACCTTCCCGGGCTTCGTCGGCGATCAGGGCCACGGTCCGCTGCCGGATCCTCTGGGGCTCTGCGCCAAGCCGGACGAGCACCTGGGAGGCGATGCCTTCACCTTCGCGGATGAGGCCGAGGAGGAGGTGCTCGGGGCCGATCTCTTCGTCGCCCAGCTGAAGGGCCTCGCGGAGGGAAAGCTCGAGCACCTTCTTTGCTCGTGGGGTGAACGGCGGGCTGGCCTCGCCGCCCCGACCCTGTCCGATGATCGCGAGGACCTGTGCTCGGGCGGCATCGAGCGTCACGCCGGACGAAGCC
>JAJZJY010000277.1 GCA_021809885.1 Actinomycetes bacterium | reverse complement strand
CAGCGCTTCTTCTGCTCGGGGGTGCCCACCCGCTGGAGGACCTCCATGTTGCCGGTGTCCGGCGCCGAGCAGTTGAGGCATTCGGAAGCCAACGGGTTCTTCCCGAGCTCGAAAGCGATGTAGGCGTAGTCCAGGTTGGCGAGACCCTCGCCGGTGTCGGCGTCGGGCAGGAAGAAGTTCCACAGGCCCTCGGCCCTCGCCTGCTCCTTGGCGCCGCCGAGCAGCTCGAGCTGGCCTGGGGCGAAGCTCCACCGGTCAGCACGTCCCTCGCCGAGCGCGAAGAACTCCGCCGACATCGGCTCGACCTGCTCGGCAACGAACCGCTCGACGCGTCGGAGGAGAGGGCGGGCCTCCTCGGAGATCGACAGGTTGTACAGCTCACCGCCGAAATCGTCGATGTTGATGGGCTTGGCGGGCATGGCGACCTCCGCTGCCGGCCGGGCGGCCGGCACCGCCTCGATCATGCCTCGCCACGGGCGGAGCAGCGAAAGCCGGAAGGCTCCTGCTGTCTCGGCCGGCGCCGCCTCAGTAACTGACTACGACCTTCGCCGCGCCCTGCAACACGATCACGTCGACGTCCCGCCCCACCGGCTGGCCGACATAGCAGGTGTCCTCTGTGCGCTTCGCCCGGCTGGTCTGCGGGCAGCGCCGGGCGGTCATGTGCGTGCGGAACCGGCCGTGCCCGTCGGTCGTCACCGTCACCGATCCGTGGGCGGCACACGGGTCCTTGGGAGCGATCCACAGCTTGGCGCCGCACTCCGCCAAGGTGATCCTGGTGTCGGCCGGGAAGCCCCGGCCGCTGACGGCGAGCCGGCGGCCGACCATGGCGTGGCTCGGCGTGACGGTGAGTTGGGGGTGCGGCGGGGCGGCGGCGATCGACGGTGTGGCGCCGAGACCGGTGGCCAGGGCCGTGACGGCCACGACGACGGTGGAGGCGAGGACGGCGGGTCGGGTGCGCATCGAAGCGTTGGACGCCGGCGCGAGGGCGTTGGTTCCCGCCGGCGCTCGACGAAGGCGCCGGCGAGTGGGATGACCCCTTACTATGCCTTCACGAGTAGGTACGGGCCCGTAGCTCAGTGGTCAGAGCAGGGGACTCATAATCCCTCGGTCGTGGGTTCGATCCCCACCGGGCCCACCGAAGAACACCATGTCATCGTGCGAGAGACGTGGTGCGGCGTAACAAGGCGGGAGCAAGCGGCGTCGAGGGTATGGTGCGCCCGGGCCGGGGGTGGCACGAGTCGTCCGCCTGGGTGTGGCAAGTAGTCACTGGGCGAAGGGCAGGCGACGTACCCGCATGCCCCCGTCCTCGATGATGACCACTGCGCCGGCCTCCAGGTCTGCTTCGATGGCCGCCAGGTTGGTGAGCACCACGACGAGCTGTTCGTGCGGCCGGCGGCGAGTCCGGCGCCGGTAGAGGATCGCCGAGACAACCGGCGCCCCTGCGTCGGCCAGCAGGGCGCCGAAATCGGTGTCGCCCGAAACGACCACGCGCTGCTCGCTTTCAGCCCGCTCGAGGATCACCTCGTCGTCGGCCCGGCTGAGGCCGCAGTCGGCGACGTGGACCGCATCATGACCGGCGGCCGACAGGCCCCGCGCAACCTCGGTGGAGAGGCACTGGTCGACCAGGAACCTCACGCGGGGTCGAGCAGCGGGAGCATCCGGTCCTGGAGCACGGCGGCGGCGTAGTGGAGCGCCTCGGTGACGTCCTCGGATGTCAAGTCGGGCAGGGCCGCGACGATCTCGGCAGTGCTCATCCCATCGGCGACCATGGCCACCACGGTGGCCACCGGGACGCGCAAGCCGCGGATGCATGCCTGGCCACCCATCTGCTTGGGGTTGATGGTGATCCGTTCGAAGCGCATCGCAGCGTCCTCCTCACCGGGAGGGTACTCCGGCCGCCACTCCGGGCTGCACCGGTGCGGGCACCCCAACAGCTCACCCAACAGACGCGTGTCGTCCTGTCACCCGATGTCCCATCCTGTAGCGGCCGTCCGGTCGAGCACCCTTGCTGACCAGCTGGAATGCCACGCGGTGAGACGGCGACGGAGCCGCCACCATCCCGCTGGCCGGCCTCATAATCCCTCGGTCGTGGGTTCGATCCCCACCGGGCCCACCACCACCACCAACCGGGGTTGGCCGGGCTGGGCTGGCTCGGCGAGAGCGTCTGGAGACGAGTTGTCGCTCAAAGGGCCCGGAGGAAGCGACGGCATACGTGCACCCGCTGGAAAGCGGTGCGCAGCTGCTCCTCGTCTTCCATGCGGCCGTGGGAGAAGACCATGACTGGTCGCAAGCCGGGGTGTGGGGACTGCACGGCTCGGTCGGGCTCGGCGGGGCCGGCGTAGAGGTTGGCGTAGACGTGGAGGTAGTGATCGCTCTCCTGGAAGCCGCGTGCCCGGTACCAGCGCAGAGGGGGCTCGTCGTCACGGGTCCACGCGTCGATGGCCGTGGCGCCTGCCTCAGACGCTTCGGTCATGGCTTCAGCGAGCATCGCCGAGGCGCACCCCTGCTGTTGGCGGTCAGGGTGAACGGCGACGGTGTCGATGGTCGCGAGGTCCCGTTCGATGGTGACGTCAAGAATCCCCACCACCTCGCCCGCGTCCTGGCCGGTATCCACGCACGCTGAACGACATCCGCCTGGCATCCTGCACACCTGGCACGAGCGCTTCCAGCGACTTGCGGATCGCACAGCCACCGCGATCGCGTCTGCAGGGGTCCCCGCCGAGCGCCGTCAGGTCGTCGATGCCGGCCCGCTGGGTCGGTCGCTGCTCCCCTCGAGCCTCTGCAGGGCCCTGACCCGCTTCGGTCCCGGCGGGTCGGGTGGGTAGGTCGCGTAGCCCCCGGAAGGGGCCTGTCCACAGCAGGGCCGTGGCCGCAGCGCCGACGCCGAGGGTGGAGGCGAGGGCGAGGCGGGCGCCGACGGTGTCGGCGAGCAGGCCGGCGAGGAGGGCGGCGGGTGGTGCGACACCGTAGGTGACCATCCGTTGCGTGGTCTTGACCCGGGCGAGGAGGCGTTGAGGAACGTAGCGCTGCTCGAAGGTGGCGAGCAGGATGCTTCCGAGGACCAGCCCCCCTTCGAGGGCGAGGATCCCGACGACGGCGACGGCCAGGGCCGCCCCGGGCCCGGATAGGGTGATGAGCATCCCGGCGGGCATGGTGACGGTGACGACGCCCGACAGGGTGCGGGCGGTGCCGAAGCGGTCGGCCAGGCGGCGCGCCGTGAGGGCTCCGAGCACTCCGCCGAGGCCGCCGACGCTGAGGAGCGCCCCGACGCCGGCGGGGGGGAGGTGGACGACTCGGACGAGGAAGACCACGACGAGCGCGAAGTAGCCGGCGAGGCCCACGTTGGCGAGCGCTGCCCAGATGACCAGCGGCCGCAGGTACCGGTCGGCGACGACCACGGCCAGTCCCTCGCGGATGTCCTGGCGGATCGTGGTCGGCCCCTCCGGCCCCGCCGGCCCCGCCGGCCCCGCCGGCTCCGGTGGGGCCGGAGGGCGTCGGGGGACGCCGAGGAGCGCGCCGGCCGACAAGAGGAACGACCCGGCGTCCAAGGCCAGGGTGGTGACCGGCCCAAGGGCGGCGGCGGCGAGCCCGCCGAGGCCAGGCCCGACGACCCTGGTCACCGATCCGCTGCCCTGCAGCTTGGCGTTGCCCTCCAAGAGGTCCTCGGGGTCGACGACCTCGGTGAGGTACACCCCCCACGCCGCGTTGAACACCATGGCGGCGGTCCCGGCCAGCAGGCTCACGGCGAGGAGCTGGCCCACAGACAGCACCCCGAGAGCGCTGGCGGCGGGCAGGCTGGCGAAGAGCACCAGCTGGGCGACATCGGCGCTCACCATGACCGGCCGCTTGGGCAGCCGGTCCACCCACGCCCCTGCCGGCAGGCCCAACACCAGGTAGGGCAGGAAGGTGGCGGCGGTCAGGGCCGAGACGACCAGCGCCGAGGCGTGCAGGACCGATACGGCGACCAGCGGCACGGCCACTCCGGCCATGGCGTCGCCCAAGCCGCTGACGGTCTCGCCGCCCCACAGCAGCATGAATCCTCGATGCCGCCACAACCAGCGCCGGCGGGCCGCCGGGGTGGCGGCGGGAACGCCCATGACCGCACCATCACAGACCTATAGAGGACTGTCAACCGGTTTAGGGTGGAGGCGTGCTCCCGGACGGAACCCAGGCGACGCTGCGCGAGGCGCGAGCCCTCGCCCATCCCCTGCGCCTGCGGATCCTGCGCCGCTGCCTCGACCGATCCCACACCAACGCCGAGCTGGCCGCCGCTCTCGGCGAGAAGCCAGCGACCGTGCTCCACCACGTGCGCACCCTCGTCGCCGCCGGGTTCCTGGCCGAGGAACCGTCGCGGCCCGGCCCCAGAGGCTCGACCGAGAAGCCCTACCGGGCGACCGGCCGGTCCTGGCGTATGGAGGGCACACTGCGCGACGGGCCCGACGCGGCGGTCCTCACCGCCACCCTTCACGCGATCGCCGCCGAGGTCGACGAGGCCGGACCCGGCGCGGTCATCGAGGGCGCCCGCCTGGCTCTGCGGCTCACCCCCGACCAGCTCCACGCCCTCCTCGAGCAGCTGGGAAGCCTTATCGCCGGCCAGCAGACGCCCAACGATCACCTCGGCCACAGCCCGCCCCCTGGGGACCCCTACGCCCTGTTCGTCCTCCTGCACCGTCGCCAGGACAGCGACGACCGCTGACCGACCGTCGTGCGGCGTCCGCACATCCAGCAGGCGACCCAACAGGCCCCGCGACGCGGCGGCAACGGCACCGCACAAGGTGTACAGGTGGGGTATGAGCCGGACCGAGCGCCTCGATCGCTTCCAGCAGCGCCATCCCTCTGTCGGGTTCCCCATCGCCGTGGTCTACAAGGCACTCGACGACCGAGCCTCGCACCTGGCGGCCATGGTCACCTACTACGCCTTCGCCTCGCTCTTCCCGCTGATGCTCCTCTTCGTGAGCGGCGCCGGCTTCTTCGTGCAGGGTGACCCGGCCCTGCGGCGCCAACTCACCAGCGCCGTAGTCAGCAATGTCCCGGGCATCGGATCGGAGCTGCGCCGGGCGATCAACGGCTTCCACGGGAGCGGGGCGGGTCTCGCCGTTGGCGTCGTCGGCGTCCTCTACGGCGCGCTCGGCGCCGGCCAGGCGGCCCAGACGGCGTTCAACCAGATCTACGGTGTTCCCCGCTTCTGCCAGCCGGACCCGATCCGGTCACGCGTTCGTGGCTTGGGTCTGCTGGTGCTGCTCGGTGCTGCCGTCCTGATCTCGACGGGTGTCACGGCCGTCGTCTCCACCGCCAACGGGCTGTCGTCGCAGCTCGGCACGTGGGCCAAGGTCGGCGGGTACGCCCTGACGTTCGTGATCAACTGCGGCCTGTTCAGCGTCGCCTACCAGCTACTGACAGCGCTGGAGCTGCGGCTGCGCGACGTCCTCGTCGGAGGGATCCTCGCCGGCTCGGCATGGGAGCTGCTGCAGACCCTCGGCGCCCGGTTCATCGCCCACGAGCTGAGCCGCAGCACGGCCTTGTACGGGACCTTCGGCGTCGTGGTGGCGACGCTGCTCTGGATCTACCTCGAGGCGCTGGCCCTGATGCTCGCCGGCGAGGTCAACGTGGTGCGCACACGCCGTCTGTACCCGCGTGCGCTGGTGAGCCAGTGGGCCGGGTACTTCGAGCTCACGACCGCCGACGAAGCTGCGTACCGCCTGTACGCGTCGAGCCAGCGGTTCAAGCCGATCGAGGAGATCGTGGTCCGCTTCGACGGGGCCGCCAGCCACGGTCAGGCGTTCGAGCACGACCGGGCGGAGGTGCAGCAACAGGGCGATGAGGAAGGGGACCAGCCGGGCTCACAGTCGCCGCCGTGAGTCCGCCGGCAGTCCGGCGCGAAGTCGCCAAACGGGACGTGCCGGCCCTGAGCGGAATCCAAGCACCGGCTCCTCGCGTTGTTTGGGCAGTACACCGCGATAATCGCGGACTACTGCCCAAACAACGCGAGTATCGGGCCAGCCGCCGACTTCGCCGGCTCTGCCGGCCCTGCCGGCCCTGCCGGCCCTGCCGGCCCCGCCGACCCTGCCGGCCCCGCCGGCCCTGCCGACTCCGCTGACTCCGCCGGCCCTGCATCTGCGAGGAATGCGCGCGTCAGGAAGGCTGTCCGAGCGGGCTGCTCGAACTGCGGGACATGCCCGCAGTCGGGGAGCACGACCGAGTGGGCGGACGGAACGGCGGCTACGACGTGCCGGGCGAAGGCCGCCGGCACGAGGACGTCCCTGGCCCCCCAGACGAACAGTGCCGGGGGGAGCAGCGACGGCAACCGCCGCCAGAACCCCTCGTCCCCGAAGGCGTCATCGAGGTAGATCTCTTTCAGCGCGGATGCGAAGGCGACCCGG
>JAJZJY010000276.1 GCA_021809885.1 Actinomycetes bacterium | reverse complement strand
GCCGGTCGCCTCGTCCACGTCCCCGCGCGGGCGGCTGGTGACCAGGCGGGGAGCAGCGGGGCGGGTCTCCGGGGCTGTCGCCGGCACGGCGGGGTTCGCCGGGGCGGGCGCCGGGCCCGGAGTCGTAGCGGGAGTCGTAGCGGGAGTCGTGGCCGGGGTCACGGCGGCTGCGGCGACGTCAGGCTCGGGGGCGGCGGCACGTGGGGCCTTGGAGCCACCTCGGGCGGCGGGCTCTTCCTCGGGCTGCACCTCGCGCCGCAGGCCCTCGCGGTCGGCCTTTCGCCGGACGCGGTCCGCCTGCTGGTCCTCGAGGCTCGAGGAGTGGCTCTTGACCCCGATCCCGAGCCCGAGGCAGAGGTCGAGCGCTTCTTTGTTGGTGAGCCCGAGCTCTCGTGCCAGCTCGTAGACCCGGATTCGCTTCGTCGGCAAGTGCTCCGTCAGTCCCTTCCACGCGCAGCACCGTTCGCTGCGCCGTCTTCCATTGTCTCACGTTCGGGAGCAGTTGCTCGCCGCAGTTCTGCGCCGCCGCCGGGGACGGGCACCCGGAACGCCCGGGCGAACCCTCCTCGGCGGACCGCAGCGTCGATGCAGTCAGCCGCCGGGCGACCAAAACCGGCGGCGCAGACCCATGCGCCCCGGCCGGGCGCTGTCCGGTCGACCGCCAGCCTACCGTCGTCCAGACGGGCGATGCGGACGAGCTCGGCCGCCGGCCGACGGGAGCGGCACCCGACACAGGTGCGGACGGGACCGGCCACCGCGCCGCCCGCCTGGGCGCCAGCCGTTACGAGTCGCCGCCGGCCGCTCCGGCCGGCCGGCCGCCCTCCTCCCCCACCGTCACCTCGTAAGTGTCGACGGCATCGGCAGCCACCTCGGGGTCACCGGAGGACACGGCTTCGACTGCCTCGGCCGGCGCCGCCTCGGCGGGCGCAGGCTCCCCTGAGCCGTCACTGGGAGCCTCACCCATCGACCACTGCTCGGCGGAGACGCCCTCGCCGCCCTCGGCGGGCTGCCAGACCATCTCGCCCGCGGCGTTTTCGACCCACTCGCCCTCGGCCCACTCCTGGTTGGCGTAGGCCTCTTCCTCCGCCATCTGGGTCTCGCTCTTGATGTCGATCCGCCAACCGGTGAGGCGGGCGGCGAGCCGGGCGTTCTGCCCCTCCTTGCCGATGGCGAGGGACAGCTGGAAGTCGTGCACCACGACCGTCGCCGTCCCGGTGAGGTCGTCCAGGTGCACGTCCTTCACCTTCGCCGGCTGCAGGGCCCGCATCACGAACTCACGGGGGTCGTCGGAGAACGGAACGATGTCGACCTTCTCGCCCCGCAGCTCGTTGGTCACCATGCGGACCCGGGCGCCGCGGGCGCCGACGCAGGCCCCGACGGGGTCAACGTTCCCGTCGTTCGACCACACGGCAATCTTCGTGCGGTGGCCCGGCTCGCGCGCCGCCGCTTTGATCTCGACGACTCCGCTCGAGATCTCCGGCACCTCCAGCTCGAAGAGCCGTCTGATGAGCCCGGGGTGGGTGCGGCTCACGACGATCTGCGGGCCCTTGGTCGTCTTGCGGACCTCGACGATGTACGCCTTCAGGCGGGCGCCGTGCTCGTAGCGTTCGTAGGGCACCTGCTCGGCCTGCGGGAGCAACGCCTCGACCTTGCCGAGGTCGAGCAGCGTGTAGCGGTTGTCGCTCTGCTGGATGATCCCGGTGACGATGTCGCCCTCACGCCCGGCGTACTCCTCGTACTTGAGGTCCCGTTCGGCCTCGCGGATGCGCTGCGTCATCACCTGCTTGGCCGTCTGGGCGGCGATCCGGCCGAAGTCGCTGGGTGTGTCGTCCCACTCCCGGATGACGTTGCCGTCCTCGTCGAGCTCCTGGCCGTAGACCCGGATGTCGCCGGTGTCGGGATCGACGGTGACGACGGCCTCCTCGGCGGCGTCGGGAAGCCGCTTGTAGGCCGCTACGAGCGCGTTGGCGAGCGCGTCGAGGAGCGTGTCGACGCTGATGCCCTTGTCCTTGGCGATCTGCTGGAGGGCGTCGAGGAACGCGAACTGATCTTTCATCGCGACGTGTCCTTGGTGCGGGGGCGCTGGCTGCGGGGCCGGGGTGCCGGACCCCACTCGAAGACGGTGCGGCTGCGCTCGATCTCGTCGTAGGAGACGAGGACGGGATCGCCGGAGTCCTCTGGGCGCAGCTCGATGGCGGTCTCGGTCACGCCAGCCAGCACGCCGCGGTGGCGCCGGGCGCCGCCGACCGGGTGGGAAGTCTTCACCTTCACCGTCGTGCCGACGAAGCGACGGTACTGCTCGGGCGTGCGCAGCGGCCGCTCGAGGCCGGGACTCGAGATCTCGAGCTGGTAGCGGCCGGCCGGCACCAGGTCGTCGTGGTCGTCGAGCAGCCCGGACAGGACGCGGCTGGCCTCGTCGAGGGCGTCGAGGTCGACGCCGCCGTCCTTGTCGACGAGGAACCGCACCACGTCGCGCGACATCTCGACGTCCCACAACTCGAGACCCGCCTCGCCGAGCAGCGGTTGGGCGAGGGCACGCAGCATGGCTGTCGGAGCCGTCACCTCACCACCTCCTCGTCGTCGGGCACCGGCATGGTCACAGACAACGAGCGTGGGCCCCCGCCATCCGTGACGGGGAACGCCCACGCTCGCCGGTTGCGCCAGCAAAGCATCAACCGCCCATGGCTGAGCGGGGTCCACAGCATACCGCAGACCAGGAACACTGGTCGTCCTACCGGTTTGGCAGGATGTCCAGTGCCATGGACCCGACCCTCGTCGCCGCCGCCGTGGTCGTGGCCGCAGCGCTGCTGCTGGTCGCGGCGCTGGCCCTCCACCGCCGGCGCCTCGACAAGCGCTTCGCCCGCAAGCTGTCCCCCTACGAGCGGCGGCGCCTGCCCGGCGGCGAGGTACTCGACCCCGAGGAGTGGGTCCGGCGCTAACGCTGACGCGACGTAGCGCCGGCGGCGCCGGCGACGCCGTGGCACCGGCGGCGGCACTTGGGAGGCTCGCCGGTGCGCGTGCCTCCGACAACCGCGCAGGAGTCCCGTGCCGTCAGAAGGTCGTCATGTCGAACGGCGCCACCGGCCCGGCCCGGAACAACACGTCGGCCTCGTCGATGGCCCCGGAGCGCTCCTCGACCACCCGGCCGGCGCTCGCCAGAGCAGACGCCGGCAGGGTCCCGAGCAGCAACGTCGCCAACTCGGACAGCCCGAGGCGGAGATCTGCCGACGTGCCCCGGCGGGCGCGGGTGCAGCTCGCCCCGTCGGGGCCGGCGTCGAGGACCCACGTCCCGGTGGCGGGATCGTCCGGCCCGTCCACCGCGATGACCAGGCGGCCGGCGGAGCGGTACCCCCGGGCGCCCAACACGGCTGCCGTGTCCAGCACCCGCAGCCAGAGGAAGTCGGTGAGCATCGTCGTCCTCAGCCGGCGGGGGTCGGCCAGGCGGGGTGCGAGCGGATCGAGCACCGGGCGCGGGAATGCGACGATCTCCTCGACCAGGTCCACGTCGAGGAGGAACCGCCACAGCCCGGCCTCGGCGCCGGGCGTGGCCGCGCACACCTCGCGGAGGTGTAGGCGGGCGGCGTCGCCGCCGGGCAGGTCCTCCGAGCGGTAGATGGCGTAGCCGTCGGGCGCGACGGCGTAGAAGTTGGCGCTGCGGCCCCTCCGCCAGTCGGAGGGATCGGCGAACACGTACCGCTCCCAGACCGTTTCCGGGCGGTCCACCTGGCCCGGAACCCGGCGGATCGACTCGGCGAACAGCCCAGGGATCGTCTTGGACGCCTCGTCCGGGTCGACGATGCGCACGTCGGCGGGCGCCACCGGGGAGACGAAGGCGCCGCGGGCGGTGGCGATCTCCCGCTTGGCAGCAAAGGTGGCGACCCCGAAGCCGTACCGTCCGTAGATCACCGACTCCGAGGCCTCCAGGCCGGCGAGCGGCTCGCCGCGGTCGCGGGCGTCCTGCAGCATGGCGCCCATCATCCGGCTGAGGATGCCCTGGCGGCGGTGGGAGGGGTGCACCCCGACCGCCGTCACCGCCGCCATCGCTGCGACGGGGCAGTCACGCCCGGCCGCGGCGGGGAGGGTGACCGTCCGCTGGAGCGTCGCGCAGTTGCCGACGAAGCGCTCGCCGTCCACCGCCGCCCACGCCCGCCCAGGGGGCGGCGGGTCGTGGCGCCGGCCTTCCTCGTCGGCCTCGGGACCGGGCGGCACGAGGAACGCCACCCCGACGGAACGGCCCCACAACTGGAGCTCGCCAGCCTCAACGGTGCGGATCTCTGTGCTCACCCGGTCAAGTCTGTGCGCCGCGCTCGTCGCCGCGCGGCGCATTTTCGGCGTTGTCGCGATCGACGCTGCCGACAGCCAGCAGCACCGCGCCCGCCGCCGACAGCACGAGGCCCAGGGCGAAGGGAACGGCACTGCTCACGGCGGCCAGCGGCCGGCTGTAGACCCCGGCGCTGATGAAGATCAGGCCCAGGCCGGCGACCGTCGTCGATGCGGCCGACACGCTGGCGGCGTTGGCCCGGCGGAACGCCGCCTGGGTGACGCTGATCGCCCACACGCTCATCGCGATCATGAGCCACGGCCCCGGCGATGCGGCGAGCCCGACGACGGCGTGCAGGCCCACGCGGGCGAAGCGGTCGCCGATCTCCTTGGTGTAGATCCCGGTCGCGGCGTAGAGGACGCCGACGGCCGCACCGGCGACGATCCCCCTCCGGCTCAGGCGCAGGATCAGGGTGAGGACGAGGATCGCCCCGGCGAGCTCCAGCTCCACGGCGTTGGAAAGCGGCCGCTCGGGTGGCCCGGCGCCACCGGCGAAGATGGCGACCACCACCCCACCCACCGCCAGCAGCACCACGCCGACCAGCTCCCGGCGGGTGAAGCGCTCGCCCAGCCAGCGGGCGCCGACGAGGACCAGCCCACCCCTGCCGGTGGAGCGCAGCGTGGCGACCACCGCGACGGGCGCAAGGGCGAGAGCCGCCGCCTCGCTCACCCAGGCAAGTACGCTCAGCCCCATCGCCATGAGCCACCACCCCCGGCGGAGCAGCTGGGCGAGCAGCCGTACCCCGTTCCTCCCCCGGAGGCGTACACTCTCACGCTTCTCGATCGCCGCTGCGGCCGCATTCGCCAGCCCGCAGACGAGCGCAAGGATGATCCCGGCGATCAGCACGGCGGCAGCGGCGACAGCGGCGACACAGGATCAGGCGACACAGGATCAGTGGAGAGCGAGGACATGAGCACCGGGGAGATCGAGATCGTACCGGGGGCGGAGGCCCCGCCCACAGCCTCGCAGGGTCCGTACCCGAGCCGGGTGCTCATCCTTTCGGCGGAGATGGGTGAGGGGCACAACGCGGCCGCAGCGGCTCTCACCTCCGCCATCGCCGAGGTGTGGCCGGGCTGCGAGGTGGAGCGCTTCGACACCCTCGAGCTGTGGGGACGCCCCTTCGCCCGGGCCGCCAGCTGGGGCTACGGGTTCCAGATGAAGGTCGTGCCGCTCAGCTACGAGGTGTTCTACGACTGGCTGTGCAAGTCCGACCGCTTCGCCGCGCTGGCCAAGTCGGCGATCGGGTCGTTCTTCGGGCGCCGCCTGGAGGCGTTCGTGGCGGCGAGGGATGACGATCTGATCATCTCGACGTACCCATTTGGGTCGGCGGCACTCGACTGGCTGCGGAACCGACGGGGTGTCCGGATCCCGATGGTGACCTACATCCCTGCCTTCCACGTCCACCCCCTATGGACCTACCCGGGCATCGACCAGACCTACGTGATGTACGACACCGCACCCGAGCATGCCCGCACCCCCGGCTTCGAGGAAGGGATGTTCATCGGGGCGCCACCGGTGCGCACGACGTTCGGCACCGTCGGCAAGGAAGACGCCCGCCGGCGGCTCGGCATCGACGCCGGCGCCTTCGTCGTGGTCGTGACCGGCGGGGCGTGGGGGCTCGGCGGGATCGAGGAAGCGGTCTGCTCCCTGTCGGACGCCGAGCCGCCCATGCAGGTGCTCGCCGTCTGCGGCAAGAACGCCGAGCTCGCCGCCCACCTCCGCTCCCTCGGGCGGCCCCGCGAGCGGCTCGTAGTGTTCGACTACGTCGACAACATGCACGAGCTGATGGCCGCCGGCGACGTGGTGGTCACCAACGGTGCCGGCGTCACTGTCCTCGAGGCGCTGCGCACACCCCGCCCGACGATCGCCTTCCGCCCCCTCGCCGGGCACGGCAAGGCCTCCACCGAGGAGATGGTGCGCCGCAGCCTGGCCCTCGAGGCCGGCGACGTGCCCGGCCTGGTCGACGCCGTGCGCCAGCTCGCCACCGACGAGGCCCTCTACGCCCGCATGGAGCACGCCGGGCGGGCCTGGGTCGACGGCCGGGACCTGCGGGAGTCGGTCCGCCAGATGACGGTCCTCGT
>JAJZJY010000275.1 GCA_021809885.1 Actinomycetes bacterium | reverse complement strand
AAGCTGCTCAGCCACGGCGTGCTCCCCATCGGTCACTTGCCTGCCTGGGTCGCTCCTCGGCCCAACGACGCACATCCTCCCAGTCCCAGGCGACGGCCTGGCCCACCCGACCGACAGGTTCGGGAAAGTCCGGCCGCTGTCGCCACAGGCGCACCGCCTCCCTGCTCACGCCGAGCCGCCGGCCGATCTCTGCACCCGAGACGATCTCCACGGAGAGCATCTTGACACACGCCAAGCCGACCGACCAGGAACCCCGCGGCGTGCGGGCCGGTGCACCGGAACCGGCCCGCCTCAGGCAGGGGATGAGAGCGGGCTCAGGCGACCTCGACCAGCCCCGTGGCGCTGCGGGGCTCGGGAATCGGCCGTCCAGCCTCGCGCCAGTCCTCCAGGTACGCCCCGATGGCTTCGACAATCAGGGTCTCGACCTCCGCACGGCTAGCGCCGACGGCCACGCAGCCGGGCAGATCGGGAACGTACGCTCCCCATCTGGTATCTCCCTGCTCGTAGACCACGCTGTAGCGCATCAGACCCTCGTGATGGCCGGCCAAGCGGGTCGATCCCAGCCTGGCGGTAGATACTCGGCGCTCCAACACCGCAAGGCGTGCAAGCTCCGCTGTCAGGCTACCTCATGGACCAGACGGAACTCCTCACAACAAGCCTGGCGGCGGGAGGGTCATGCCTCCTTATCCGGCCGCTCGTCTGCCCACTGAGGCTCACTGAGCCCCGAAACGCCCTCTGCTCCGAGTCGACAAAGACCACACTCTTTATACCGCCACGTCGGCGGCGCGACGGCGTTCGGCAGCGAGCATCAGCGAGAGGTGCGAGAGCAGCACGCGCATCAGGTCCATGACGAAGGCCGCGTCGAGGTGGTCCACCGGGAAGGTTCCTTGCTGGGTTCCGTCGGCACCGACATGGCGGCCGTTATGCAAGAACTCGCCGGTTTTCTTGAGGAGCGCGTCGAGATCCTCGCGCTTGGTGATGTCGGAGATGCCGTCAAGGATCTGCTGCTTCGCTCCCGGTAACGAGTCAAGGGCGCCTCGGAGATAGAGGAAGACCGCGGGATCATCGCCTGCTGCGTAGGCCTGCTCTGCCTGGATGAGGTGGTTCACTGCGGACGTCCACTCGCCACCAAGCGCCTTGTCGTCCTTGGGCAGTGCGATCTCAAGGTACCGGTACTGCTCGTTCCGGGTCTGCGCAAGCACCCTTTCGTACCACTCTGCGCGAGGGACCTGGAACGCCGACCGCGTCCCATTCGAGACGGTGATGCGCTTCGATTCTCCGGGGCCAGGATCGGTGGTCAACCTTCCGAACCCTTGCGAGGTGGGATAGTTCTGGTCCAACGTGACGAGAGCGAAACCGGAGAGCTTCGCGTCGAGCTGAACTACGGTCGCAGTCGACTGCACCCCGTCGGTGATGTGCCGCAAGAGGCGCTGGGACGTCACCACCTCGAAGGTCACCTGGCTCTGCTCGTACAAGACCTGGACACCTACGACGCGCCCCTCTCCGATGAGCTCTTGGCGGTACTCCAGTCTCAGCGTCACGTCCTCCAGCATGACCTGGGTGTACGACGCCGGCCGAGCGGTGAAGTACATCTGGAGCCGCGGGTTGAGGCGGCCAAGACCTCCAATCGACTGAAGCTCAAGGGTGGCCCACGCCCGGCCACCGCTTCCTTCGCGGACCTCCAACGTCGACAACACGCTCGTACGCTATCCCGCCGGCGTTCCGTTCGGCGCGGAGACTGCCACGGCCCCAGCTTCCTCGGGCGCGGCGCCTGCAGCTGGGCCGACCAGGTGGCCCCGCAAAGAGGGGGTGAGCAAGTCCGCTGGCGCCGTGGTACGCCCGCGACACCTGCGACAGAGACAGGGGCGACCCCCGGCCCGCTGAACAGCCCGTGCCACCCGTCCGCGACCCGAATCCGAATCGTGACCCCGTTGCGGTTCAGGTCAATGTCCAGACCGGCCAGCGCCACCCACAAGATCGAGATCGGGCGGGGTCACGGGCTGGCGTACGGCCGACAAGCCACTGGGACGTGAGCAGCCAGTCGATCTCGGCGTGGTCCGGTCCCAGCCGATGAACGCGACTCCCCGCCCCGCAGTCTTGGAGGGCCGACCGAGCCAGGTGACTCTGGGCGAGTCACGCACGCCGGCTGGGTGGTCCACACGGCCACTCGCGCTGCCGTGTGCTGCCAAGCCACCTCGACCACCACCCGCAGCGGCAGCGTCACAGGTCCACCTCCACCTCTCGGGCCGCTGGCGACGGGTCCGGCGTGTCGGAACGGATGACCGGAGGGTGGCCAGCGAGCCGCAGGGCGCGCTCGACGGCGGCCTGTGCCCGCTTGCGATGGCCGACGGCCTCGATGGTCTTGACCGCCGATTCCGGGCCGAGGGGTCGGTGGTCTCCGCCGACCCCCCAGCGGTCCCGGTAGGCGGCGACGGTCGAGACGGCTCGGCTCCAGGCTTCCCTCGTAGCCGGGTCGGACGGCGGTGTGCCGAGGCGGCGTACCCACACCTGGCCGGACTCGATCGCCTTGTCGGCCAGCTCCCGCGCCCGGCGCTCCATCGCCTGGTCTCGCTCGTCGAGGGCTCTCGCCATGTCGGGGTCGGTGACACCTGCGGCTCGTGGGATGAGCCCGGCGATCAGGTTCGTAGCCGCCTGGCGCTTGGACCCCGCCACAGCCACCCACCGGTCCACCCGGCCGTGCATGACCGCGGCGGGGTCCTCCGCGTCGGCGAGCGTCCGGGCAGAGACGAGCTTGAGGAACGCCGCATCTACGTCCAAGCCACGTGCCTCAGCGTCTCGGAGAGCGGCGAGCAGCGGACCATGAGCCTCACTCGCGCGCACCTGCTCCAGCTGGGACGCATCCAGCCCGCAGCGTTCCAGGAGGCCCTCCCAGCGCTCGGCCTGGGCGACACGCGCGAGGGTCTGGTACTCACCGGCCAGGGCAGTGAAGTCCTCCGCCTGGTGTTGCGTCCGGCGTATGGTCTCGTGCGCCGAGATGTCCGCGCCCTCGTTCTGTAGCACCCCGGCGAGCACGTCCCTGGCGCTCTGGGGCTCGACCATCCCGTCGTGAGACGTGTCGGGGTCGGGGTCGTAGCGGGTGTCCACGTACAGCCGGTTGGACTCCCGACCCCTGGTCGCTGTGACGTAGAGGACTTCCCTGGTGGTGGTCGGGGAGAGCATCGCGTGGGCGGTGTCAACCGTGCGGCCCTGCGCCCGGTGTGCCGTGGTCGCATACGCCAGCTCGACGTGGGCGGCCACGTAGTCGGCGGGTAGCACCACCTCGCCTCGGCCTCCGCAGCGACGTACCGCCATGCTGCCATCGTCGTTGGTGGCTGTGACGACGAAGCGGTCCCCGTTCTTCACCCAGCGCCTGCCGGTCACAAGAAGGCGGTTGTTGGCTCTCGCGACCACCTCGTCGCCGACGCCGGCCACCTGGTTGCCAGCTATCGCCAGACCCTCTGTGGCGACGGCCCCCCCGGCCACCCGATCAGCCCTGGCCCGACGGTTCAGCTCGGCGACGGTGGCCGAGTCCGAAGCGATCATCAGGCTGGAGCGACCGGCGTCGACGTCGGCCTTCCACGCCTGGTAGAGCTGATCGAGCATCTCGCTGCGCTCGCCGCCCGAGACCCGGCCGTGGCCGTCGTACGCGTCGATCGCGGACTCGTGTCCCATGCGGAGCTCGACGCTGGCGGTCTTCTCCCACTCGGAACCGAACCGCCGCACGTCGACCAGCTCGGGCGCCAGGTCCCCACGATCGGCGACGAGCAGGTGAAACGCCCCGCCTGCCTCCACCGCGGAGAGCTGCGCCCAGTCGCCCACCACCAGCACTTTCGCTCCGGCATCGGCGGCTGCTGAGACCAGCTCGTCGAGGGCGAAGGTTCCCGCCAGGCTCGCCTCGTCCAGGATCACCAGCTGACCGGGCTGAACGCGGCGCTCCTCGACGGCCCGTCCGGCAGCGTCGATCTGTTCCTGCAGATGGCGGGCACCAGCAGAGAGGGGGTGGGGGTGGCGCTCGAGTTGGGTGGCGAGGCGGTCCCGGCGGGCCGTCAGATCGGGGATGCGGCGGTGCTCGGTGAGCCACTTGGCGGTGTTCTCGGTGTCGATGCCAAGCTCCAGGCCAAGCACTTCGGCGGCTGCGGCCGAAGGAGCCAGGCCGATCACCGATCTCGGGCCGTGCTCGGCCTCCCATGCGGCGCGCAAGGCCGCCATGGTGGAGGTCTTGCCCGTCCCTGCGGGGCCGACCAGGACGTCGAGGACTCGCCCGGAGGTGGCGATCTTCTCGACGGCGAGGGCCTGGTCCAGGCTCGGCGCGTAGTCCCGGCCCGGCAGGTTCGCTTCCGTGACCGCCGCCACGGTCGCCACCCCGACCACCGGACCGCCGATGGCCCTGCCGGCGTCGAGGAGTCTCGCCTCGGCGTCGAGCAGTGCTTGGGTGGTGTAGGCGATGCGGCTCGCGGGCCGTAACCGGGAGGTCCCATCGGCGCGGATGTATCGGGCCGGGGTGTGGTGCATGGCCGGCGGCGCGAGGACCAGCGAGCGCCGCAGCGCGAGAGTGGTGATGCGCTCGGCGACCGCCACCCGGTCGTCGGGGCTCGCGAAGCGTACCCCATGGAGAGTCCTATGCGCCTCGGCCAACAGGTTCTGGCGGCCGTAGGTGGCATGGCGCTCTGCCACGCTTGCGAGCACCGCGTCGGCGGCGTCGGCGAGGATCGGATCGGCCAGGTCGTCCGAGCGGAGCAGCGGCAGGTCGTTTCGATCCTTGAGGCTTGTCACCCACGCTACCTGCTCGGCTCCGACGTGGCCGACGGCCTGCTCTCGCCACTGGTCGGTCAACTCCGCAAGGCTGCGATGGCTTTTCCCCGGCCGGGTGGCGAGAGTGGCCTGCTGGGCCAGGCGCATCTGTTCGACAGCCGTCGGCTGACGGCCGTGCGCGGCGGCGAAGGCTGATGTCAGGCCGTCCTTGTGAGCCGCGATCTGACCGGCACGCTTGGAGAACTGCTCCATCAGCACTTCAGGGACGCCTCCGATCTCATAGCGCGCCTTGGTCGAGTGCCGCCGACTTCGCGCCTCCCAGCCCACCCCGAGCGCCTCGGTCAACAGGTCCGACAGCACGCCTTGGTGAAGCTCGGAGAGCGTGGTGGTCGCCTTGAAGATGCTCCGGCTATCGAGGGTCCTCCACTTGCCATCCGAGAGCGAACGCGCGCGGTTCCACACGACCACGTGGTCGTGCAGCTGCGGGTCGTCCGCCCGGGAGGTCCAGTGAGTGAACACGGCCGCGACCACTCCAACCACGTCCTCCTCGACGATCCCGTTGGTGCCCGAGCGGGAGCGGAACACCTCACCCTCGGCGTAACCGATCACGTAGGAGACGGCCCGGCGGTGGCACTCGTAGATGACCGCCTTGGTCCCCTCGTCAGCCAGTGCCCAGGCGACCGAGACCGACTTCGACGGGCTGAAGGTCAGGTCGAAACCCGCGACGGGCACACCGCCCCGGGGGGCCTTCGGCGCGGTTCCGACCGGCTCGCCTGTGATCGGATCGGCCAACCCCCCCAGCATCGCCTCCAGGTGCTCCTCGGTCACCTGCGAGCCGACCTCCACCCCTCTGCCGGCGTCCAGGTCGGCCAATCCTGCGCCCAGGAACACCCCCGGCGGGGTCCCAGAGGAGGCGTAGTAGCGGGTGAGGCCGTTGGAGCGCTCGGCCGCCCCGTCGCCTACGGCCACCGAGTCCATCAGGTAGCGGTAACCGCCGCCCAGGCTGATGCGCCGTATCGAGATCACGCTCGGCTCCTCTCCCGGAGCGAGCAGGCAGGCGTGCCCGGCTTCGCCAAGCGATGGGCAGTCCGAGCGATCGGGGTCACGCACCCTCCCAGGGGCCGATGCCCAGCCAGGGTGGCCGGGCTCCTGTCCTTCAGGGCGGTGGTGGGGTCACCCATCGCCTTGAGCGTCACCGACTCAAGTTCCGCTCCTTGCGCGGACCGGGCTGCCTCGAATGCCGACTGTGTAAGGGATGAGATTCTTGGTTGGAAGGAACGCAGGTGGCGATGCGGTCGGCCATCGAGGTGGCGATGGTTGCGATCTGTCGCAGAGGTAGCAGGTGAGCGTCACCGGCGGGTGCTATGAGTAGCTGCGTGGTGGTGAGAGACGAGGTGCGGGCAGCGGCCGTGCAGATGGCCGATGCAGCCGAGAGGTGGAGACTCGCCTACGACGACTGGCAGCGAGCGGTCAAGGCGCGAGACCGGCTCTGCGAGCAGATGGAGCGCCGCGTCACGAACGCCACTGGTGGGCTGAGCGTGGCCCGCTTCGAGGCGGTGTGTCGCAGGCGCTCCTTCCACGACGTCGAAGCCGCCAAAGCCAAGGCCCGGGCGATCCGCGCCCGGCCTGCAGTGGAGGCCGCCATCGCTGAGCGGGACCGGGTGCTGGACAGCGAGGACGCCA
>JAJZJY010000274.1 GCA_021809885.1 Actinomycetes bacterium | reverse complement strand
CGCGCCGGGCGGCGGGCAGGTGCCGGGGCGACGGCGACGGCGCTCTCCCCCACTGCGGCGGCGCGCGGCGTGAGCCGGCGCGGCGAGGAGCCGATCCGGCGGCGGATCTCGGCGTAGCGCGGCTCGCGCTCCTTCAGCACGGCAAGGAGCGGGGAGGCGATGAAGATGGACGAGTAGGCACCGGTGGTGAGCCCGATGAAGAGGGCCAGCCCGAAGTCCGACAGGGCCGGCGCCCCGAGCACGCCGGCGCCGATGACGAGGATGGACAGGATGGGGATGATGGCGACGAACGACGTGTTGAGGGACCGGGCGAGCACCTGGTTCATCGAGAGGTTCACCGTCTCGCTGTAGGTGAGCCGGTTGGTCGACGCCACCCCTCGCGTGTTTTCCTGCACCTTGTCGAAGACGACGATCGTGTCGTACAGCGAGTAGCCGAGGATCGTGAGGAAGGCGATCACCGTGTCGGGGCTGACCTGGAGCCCGGACAGCGAGTAGATCCCGAGGGTCACGAGGATGTCGTGGACGAGGGCGGCGAGGGCGGCGAGAGCCATCTTGCCCTCGAAGCGGAACCAGATGTACACGCTGACGGCGACGAGGAAGATGATCACCGCCTTGATGGCCTTGTTGGTCACGGCGGCGCCCCAGGAGGGACCGACGGCGTTTATGTTGACCTTGTTGGGGTTGACGTGGGCGATCGTCGCCAGGGCGGTGGCGACGTTGTTGATCTCGGTGGCGCTGCCTGTCGTCTTGGCGGCGGCTGACACCGACACCGTGCGCTTGCCGGTCTGGGGGTCGGTGAGCACCTGGATCGTGGCCTGCCCGAGCGTTGGGTTGACCCGGGTGACCGCAACGCGCACCTGGTGCACCGAAGCGTTGGTCGGGACCTGCCACACCGTCCCGCCCCTGAAGGCGATCGAGAAGTGCAGGCCCTGGACTGCGAGCGACACGAGGCCGATGACGATCACCGTGCCGGAGACGGCGAGCCAGCGCCGCCAGCGCCCGGCGAAGTCGAAGGAGGTCTCACCCCGGTAGAGGCGGCCGAATGCTGTTGCCCGGCCCGCCATCACGCCGCTCTTCCAATCACAGTTCTCCCCACCACCGCTCTCCCCGTCACGTCGAGCCCCCCGTCACGCCGACGCCGAGGCCCCGGGCGATGCCGAGGAAGCGGCCCCTGCTGAGGGAGCGGCGCCGCCCGAGCAGCACGACGATCGGGCGGATGAAGAAGTAGGCGGCGAAGACGTCCAACAGCGTCGACAGGCCGAGCGTGAACGCGAAGCCCCGGACGCTGCCGACGGTGAACAAGTAGAGGATCAGCGCAGCGAGGAACGAGACGAGGTCGGCGGTGAGCACCGTGCGGAAGGCCCGAGTGAAGCCTCCCTCGACCGACGAGCGGATCGTCTTGCCCGACCGGACCTCGTCCTTCAGCCGTTCGAAGTACACGACATAGGAGTCGACGGTGATGCCGATCGACACGATGATCCCGGTGACGCCCGAGAGCGTGAGGGCCAGGCCGGCGGTGTAGCTGAGCTGGGTGAGGATGGCGTACAGCAGCGAGCCGCCGACGCCGAGGCCGAGGACGACGACCAGCCCGAGGGCCCGGTAGTAGACGATCATGTAGAGCAGGACGAGGAGGAGGCCGCCGAGGCCGGCGAGGAGCCCGGCCTCGAGCGAGGCGTTGCCGATCTGGGCCGACACCGTCTGGACGGTCTGGGGGTTGAAGCGGACCGGGAGCGACCCGTAGTTGAGCTCGGTGGCGAGGTTGGACGCCTGGGTGGGGGTGAACCGGCCGGTGATCTGCACCTGCCCGGTGAACACGGAGCTCTGGATCGTCGGTGCGGACTCGGTGACGCCGTCGAGCTCGATGGCCTCACGGGAGGAGAACGGCTCGCTGTTGGGTGTGCTCGGGTTGTACGAGGCGTTGCGGGCGGCGGCGACCTTGTTGAACTCGGCGAGGCCCTTGCTCGTCAGCGTTACCTGGACGACGTTCTGGCCGGTCTGGGAGTCGACGACCGCTGAGGCGCTCTTCACGATCTGGCCGGACAGCGCCCCGGCGACCCCCGCCTGGTTGGTGGCCGGGCCGAGCAGCCAGCGGACGTTGCCGACGCCCATGTTGGGTGAGGACGGCAGCAGCACTGCCTTGCCGGGCAGGTCGGCGTCCGGGGACGTCGAGGGGATCGCGGCAGCGTTGGCCGCCCCGCAGGTTGCCGCCGTCAACCCGCCGCCCGCGGCGCGGGAGCCCTTGGAGGGCGTCGCCTTGCTGGAGGCGGTCAGCCGGGCCGGGATCGGCGCCCCTGCGCCCGTCTTGGACGTGCCGGCCTTCGCGGTGGCCGGCTTCGCGGCGGACGGCTTCGCTGCGGCGTACGCCGGCATCGTGCAGTACACCGGGCGGAAGTAGAGCTGGGCGGTCGCGCCGATCACCGACAGCGCCTGCCTGGAGTTCTTGGCGCCGGGCAGCTCGATGTCGATCTCGTTGCCCTGGCGCTGCACCGACGAGTTGGAGACGCCGAGGCCGTTGACCCGCCGGTCGATGATGGCGATGGCCTCGTTGAGGACCGACGCGTTGACGCGGCCCGCCGGCTTGAGCACCACCGACACCCCGCCGCGCAGGTCGAGGCCGAGCAGGACCGACCGCCCCGCCACGAACGTACCGCCGAGGGCCACCGCCGCCAGGAGGATGATCCCGAGCAGCGAGGCCCACAGGCCGCGCTTGCTCATCGTCAGCGCTCCTCACCCGCAGGCGGCTGCTCGGGGTCGAGGTAGGGCTGGGGTGGCGGCGGGGCTCCGTCGTCGACGGGCGCGGCAGCGGCCGCGTCGGAGCTGCCGGTCCCGTCAGAGCTGCCGCCGACCTCCTCCACTCCGTAACGGGCGCCGTCGTCGTCTTCGACGTCGTAGCGGGCCCCGTCGTCGTCCATCTCGTGGGGGGCGCCGTCGGGCTCGGCCTCGTCGTCGTAGCGGTCGTCGATGCCATGGCCGGGACCCGGCGAGGCGTCGGCGGCCGGCTGCGGGGCGCCTGCGACCGAGCTGCGAAGGCTCACCGCCCGCCGCCAGAACGTGAGGATCGTGCCGGGAGCGACCTCCACCTCGATCTCGTCACCGGAGATGCCGGTGATCCGCCCGAGGATGCCCCCGGCGGAGACGACCTCGTCGCCGACCTGGAGGTTGGACTTGGACTGCTGCTGCTGGCGGGCGCGCCGGCTGCGGGGGCGGAGGAAGAAGAAGTACACCGCCACCACGATCAGGATGAGGAAGATGAACGCCGGGGAGCTGCCGCCAGCGGGCTTCTTGGTGGTCGCGGTCGTGCTCAGCACGAGCAGGGCGGTGAGGAGGTGGGTGTGCATGGGGTAGGGCTCCCTGGACGGGACCGAGCGACCTTACCAAGGCGGGCGTTGCTACTGCGGTCGACGGGCCGGCCGTGCCCCGGCGGGTCAGCCCTCGGGGAGGAACAGCGCAGGTGCCGCCGCTGCAGCGGCTGGTGCCGACAGGCCGAGGTGCCGCCACGCCGCCGGGGTGGCGACCCGGCCCTTGGGAGTCCGCATCAGCAGGCCGAGTTGCAGGAGGAACGGCTCGTACACCTCCTCGACTGTCTCCGGCTGCTCACCCACGCTGACGGCGAGCGTCGAGCGGCCGACCGGGCCGCCGCCGAACTTGGAACAGACCGTCTCGAGGATCGCACGGTCGACCTTGTCGAGGCCGAGGTCGTCCACGCCGAAGAGGCGCAGACCCTCCTCGGCCACGGCCCTCGTGACCTGCCCGTCGCCGCGGACCTCGGCGAAGTCGCGCACCCGCTTCAGGAGGCGGTTGCCGATCCTCGGCGTACCGCGGCTGCGCCGGGCGATCTCCGCTGCGCCGTCCGCCTCGATCGGCACGGTGAGGATCGCAGCCGAACGCATGATGATCGCCTCCAGGTCGACGTGCGAGTAGTAGTCGAGCCGGGCGGTGAAGCCGAAACGGTCACGTAGGGGCCCGGTGATCAGCCCGGTGCGGGTCGTCGCTCCGACGAGGGTGAAGTGCGGGAGGTCGAGGCGGATCGTCCGTGCGGAGGGGCCCTTGCCCAGGACGATGTCCAGCTGGAAGTCCTCCATGGCGGGGTAGAGCACCTCCTCCACGGCCCGGCCGAGGCGGTGGATCTCGTCGACGAACAGCACGTCGCCCTCGGCGAGGTTGGTGAGGATGGCGGCCAGGTCGCCGGCCCGCACGAGGGCGGGCCCCGAGGTGATCCGGAGGCTGGCGCCCATCTCGTTGGCGATGATCCCGGCCATCGACGTCTTGCCGAGGCCGGGAGGGCCGGCGAGCAGGACGTGGTCGGAGGGCTGGCCCCGCCGCCGAGCGGCCTCGAGGACGATGCCGAGGTGGTCCTTGAGCTCGGGTTGTCCGACGAACTCCGAAAGACGACGCGGTCGGAGCGTCAGCTCCTCGGCCGACTCGATGGGGTCGGCCAGCGGGGTCACCACCCGTGCGGTGGCTTCCTCTCTCAACGAGCGGCCGCCAGGTCGCGCAGGGCGAGACGGAGCAGGTCCTCGACACGGCCCTCCTCGGGGAGCCCGGCGAGCACCTGGCGGATCTCCTCGACGCTGTAGCCGAGGCCGGCGAGCGCGGCCCGCAGGTCGCCGAGGGCGGAGGGAACGGCGCCGGGCCCGACGACCTCCATGTCGACTCCGGCGTCGAGGTCGAGCCGGGCGCGCAGCTCCGGGAGGAGGCGGGCCGCCGACTTGGGGCCGATGCCGGGCACGGCCACGAGGGCGTCGGCGTCGTCGGCGGCGACGGCCCGGCGGAGCGCCGATGGGCTGTGCACCGACAGCATCGTGACGGCGCCGGCGGGGCCGACGCCCCTGGCGCCGATGAGCTGCTCGAAGCAGTCACGCTCGTCGCGGGTCGGGAAGCCGTAGAGGGTGAGGGCGTCCTCCCTCAGGTGGGTGTGCACGTGCACGAAGATCGCAGCGCCCAGGGCGGGTGAGCCGGCGTATGCGCGGGTGGGGGCGACCACCCGGTACCCGACGCCGCCGGCTTCGACCAGGAGCTCGACGGCATGCTCGCCGCGCCCGCACCGGTCGACGAGGACGCCGCGCAGGGAGCCGATCACCGCTGCGCCCCGGCCGCTGCGGCCCGGCGCAGCCGGGCGCCGCTCAGGTGGCATATGGCGAGGGCGAGGGCGTCGGCCCGGTCGGGCGGTCCGGCGACGGCCGGCAGGCCGAGTAGGGAGGCGATCATCCGCTGTACCTGCCGCTTGTCGGCTGCCCCGTCGCCGGTGACAGCGAGCTTCACCTCGTTGGGGCTGTACTGGGCGACGGGGCAGCCGGCCCTTGCCGCGACCGCCAGCGCCAGCCCGCTCGCCTGCCCGACGGACATCGCCGTCCGGGCGTTGACCTGGAACAGCACACGCTCGACGACGACAGCGTCGGGCCTCACCTCGGCGACAAGGGCCTCGAGGTCGTCGAGGAGCGCTCCCAGGCGCTCGGCAAGGGGATCGCCCGGCGGGCTGGAGAGATGGCCGTAGGCCTCGACGACGAGGCGGCCGTCGGCGTCACGCACCGCGCCGTAGCCGCACCGGGACAGCCCCGGATCGATGCCCAGTGCGAACACTCGTTCGATGTTAGCAGCCGGCCGGGGCCGGCCGGTGGACCCGCGGCCCGCTCACGCATCGACCAGCTCCAGCAGAGCGTCGGGGATGTCGAAGTTGGCGTAGACGTTCTGGACGTCGTCGTGGTCCTCGAGCAGGTCGATGAGGCGGAGGACCTTCTTCGCGTCGGCCTCGCTCTCCAAGGCGACGACCGTGGTCGGGACCATGCTGAGCTCGGTGGACTCCGTCGGCACGCCCGCCCCGTCGAGAGCGGCGCGCACGGCGCTCAGCTCCGACGGGGGCGTCGTGACCTGCCAGGTGTCCTCCCCCACGTCGCTGATGTCGTCGGCGCCGGCGTCGGCCACCACGAGCATGAGGTCGTCCTCGGTGATCGCAGCCCGCCCCGCCGGGCGCTTCGGGACGAGGATCACGCCCTTGCGCTCGAACTGCCAGGAGACGGCGCCGGGCTCCGCCATCGAGCCGCCGTTCTTGGAGAACGCCGAACGGATCTCCGCCCCCGTCCGGTTGCGGTTGTCCGTCAGCACCTCGACGATCACCGCCACCCCGCACGGGGCGTAACCCTCGTACGAGATCTGCTCGTAGCGGACCCCCTCGAGCTCACCGGTCCCCCGCTTTATGGCGCGGTCGATGGTGTCGAGCGGCACCGACGCCTCGCGCGCCTTTTGGAACATGGTGCGCAGCGTCGGGTTGGTGTCCGGGTCGCCTCCCCCCTCGCGTGCCGCCACCTCCACCTGGCGGATCAGCTTGGCGAACAGCTTCCCCCGCGCCTTGTCGACAGCGCCCTTCTTGTGCTTGATGGTTGCCCACTTGCTGTGCCCGGACATCCTCGGACTCTCCTCTCGTCTCAGGCGGCCTGGTCTAG
>JAJZJY010000273.1 GCA_021809885.1 Actinomycetes bacterium | reverse complement strand
CCTTGGGCAAAGTGCTGGTCGAGGTAGGCGTCGAGCGGAGGGGACGTAGTCTCGGGCGCTGTCGGATGCAGGTGATCTCCGACGCCACCGCGCCGACGCTGCGGAAGTTCCTCCACGCCCACGTGGAGCCCGGCTCGGTGGTGCTCACCGACGGGCTCTCGAGCTACCCATCGGCATGTGGGCAGGACTACGTGCACCGCCCCACGGCCATCTCCGGCTCTGGCCAGCAGGCCCACGAGCTGCTCCCCGGCGTGCACATCGTCGCCTCGCTCGCCAAGCGATGGCTGCTCGGCACCCACCAGGGCGGGGTGAAGGCCAGCCATGTGCAGGGCTATCTCGACCAGTTCTGCTTCGCCTTCAATCGCAGGCACTCCAAGGCGAGAGGCATGCTCTTCTACCGCCTGCTCGAACAGTCCGTGCAGGCCAGTCCGCGGACGTATCGCTCACTCGTGGTCGGCCCCGGCCCGGCTCGCCGGGTGATGCCCGTGCCGCCTCTCGACAAGCGAGTGCACTGCGGGAGCCTGGCTGGTCCAGCCCTCGACCGGCCGTGGCGCCGGGCCGCTGAGTAGGGAGAGCCAGGACAGGGTCCGCTGGTTACTGCACCGATATGGAAAACCATTTCCGAAGAAGATCGACGGGCGCCGAAAGACCCTCACCGCCCGCCAGGTCACCCGCCGCCAGACAGACGGCCACCAGACGACGATCGTCACCTCGCTGACCGGCACCTCCACCGCCGAGGTCGCCCACAAGATGTTCAACCGGTGGCGCCAGGAGAACTTCTTCCGTTATGGGCGGGTCCACTTCGCCCTCGACGCCCTCGACTCCTACGCCGCCGCGCCCGACGACCCCACCCGCAGTGTGCCCAATCCGCAGCGAAAGACGGCCCAAGCACGTCTGCGCAAGGCGAGGGCGACCTTGGCCCGGGCCGAGGCAGCGGTCGGTGCTGCCGCGGCCGACAACGTCGAGGCCGCCCGTCCGACCATGCGAGGCTTCAAGATCGCCAACGCCACGTTGACGGCCGAGCGCAGCGCGGCACAGGCGGAGGTCCAACGCCTTGAGGCCGAGGTGGCCGCCACGCCCACCCGAGCGCCGCTCGCAAGCGTCCGCCCCTCGACGCACCCGCGCCCTCGCTGCGCTGTGCGAGGTGCTGACCGACACCGAGACCACCTACCCAGGCACCGCGCTCACCCTGCGCTACTCGGTGAAACCCCGTCCGGGCATCGCATGAACTACATCACCATGTCTGGAGCCCTGGATTCCGAGGCGGGGATCAGGTGCGTGACCCCGCCCAGGGCCACGCAGTCGCCTTCGTAGACGAACTCGCGGATGGCCTTCTCCAGGCCCACGATCGTCGCTCAGCCCGGCGACCCGCCGTCCCGGTCGCTGCACCGTGCCAGCGCCGTCGCGCACCTCCCGGTCTGCTCTGTTCGGTGGCGTACGTCGCGAGATCGGCGTCGGTCGTCAACCCTTCCCTTGACAACAGCGCGGCCGAAGCGCACAGTGTCAACCAGACAAAACATGAGAGGTGAGCCACCTCTTATGAACCCATCCGGGGGGTGCAAATGGCACGATCACTTAGGCGACGGAGCCTCATCGGGACGTGGCTGTTGGCCGCCATAGCTGCTGCGACGTTGGCTCCGCTGGTCGCACCGCCGGTGGCCTCGGCCACCACCGCCCACACGGTGGGCCAGCTGAGCTTGGTCTCCACCGTTACATCGGTGACATACGGCTGGCAACGCGCCCAGGTGTGGAGCGACACCGACCCCACATGGCCGGCGGAGCACTACCTCCCCACAGGTCGAGACAACCAGACGGGACAGCCGGAGCGGCTCTTCGGCACTCCTCAGCCACCAGGATCGCAGTTCATCCTCTTCCAGGCGCCCGGGGCCACGACCAACAGCGGGCCACCCGTCCTGTTGGTGATGGGGGCAGGGGACAGCGTCACACGTGAGTATGCCGACCCGAACCTCGGGGGCGCCTACACGTGTGGAACAGCCGTATGCCCGTCAACCGGGCTGATGCAGTACCTCTCAGGCGAGGGCTATCGCGTGTTCGCGGTCGACTTCGCCAACATCCAGGGCAACAACTTCGAGTGGGCGCAGACCATATCGGATGCCCTTCAGGTGGTACGGGACGAGACGAGCACCTCATCCGTCGACCTGGTCGCGTGGAGCAAGGGGGCGTTCGCCGCCCGCATGTACGTGTCGAGCGTGGCGCCGTCGTGGGGGCGACCCTACCAAGGTGACGTCTCCAAGCTCGTCCTGATCGGCAACCCCAACGGAGGCTTGGATTACACCTTCGCACACGGGACCGAGGGCAACCCGGAGATCTACCCCCAGTGTGGTGGATCGCTGAACGGTCCATCTCCGAGCCAGTCCTACATGTGCTACGGCGTCATGTACACCGAGCCGGACCTGTCGATCGACAGCGCCTACTGGACGGGACAGCGACAGATGTTGGCCAGGTGGGATGGCACCTACGGCGTCGATGAGACCCAAGACACATGGTACACGACGTACTACGGCGGAACGGGCTACACCAGCACGAGCAACGGGATCCAATACGCCATCGATCACGGCTCCTTGGTGAGCACAGTCCAGAATGCCGGCATCCCGGCTTCGGTGCCCACCTACCTATTGTGCGGAGGCGCACCGACCATTCCGGGCTTCTACAACGAGAACCGTGGTCCGAGCGATGGCGTCGTGTTCATCGCCTCCTGCGAGGACACAACCGGCATCGCCAACCTCGCGGCGGTGACACTGTTCTCTGGCTACAACCACCTGATGCTGGGATGGGAACCGACAGCCGAAGCCACCATCAGCGGATGGCTGTCGTGAAGCACCGGACGACCGACAGTGCTGCGGCGGCGGTCGCCGACGGCGCTTCATGGTCGCTCGACGAAGAACCGTAGCCAGGCCGCGAGGTGATCGAGCGTATGTCAGCGCGACCGCAGCCGGCCTGCCGTCGACCGTCCCGCACCACCCAGTTGGACCTACCAGATAGGGGAGGAAGATCACATGTTGCGAGTCCGCGGTCTTGTGACGTCAGGAGCGACGGGGGCCGTCGCTGCCCTTGCGTTGGCCGGCACGCTCATGAGCGTGGTTGGCCTGCCGACGGCTGCCGCCAGCGCCAAGAAGAAGGCCGACAGCAGTCGAGCACCCATCACCGTGGGGTTCTTGAACGAGCAGCAGGGGGCGGTCGCGTTCCCGACATTCGGGGCTGGGGCCCAAGCGGCGCGCATCTACCTCGATCACCACGGCGGCATCCACGGTAGACCGCTCAAGTTTCTGGATTGCTACACAGACGGCTCTACGGCGGCGGCCGTTGCGTGCGCGAATCGCTTCGTCGCGGCGCACGTGCCTGTGGTCTTGGAGGGTATCTCCATCGGGTCCGACGCTGCCGTTCCGATCCTCGCTGGCGCGGGAATTCCGCTTGTCGGGCACACCGCGTTCGGCAACGTCCAGTCGAACAGCCCCGATGCGTTCTTCTTCGGCGCCGCGACTGGAGCCTACGACGTGGTCCCGCTGGAAGTGATGAAGCACGATCTTCACGTGTCGTCAGTCACGTACATGGCAGCCACAAATCCGCAGGACCGTGGGTTCGTTGCCGACGATTCGAGGCCGGCCGCCCGTGCACTCGGGCTCAGGTACCAGGCGATCTACTACAACGGGACGAGCCCGAACTTCCAGTCGACGGTTGGCGCGGCAATCGCGACGGGGGCAAATGCGCTGTTCTTCACCGCCCCCGAGCCGACATGCACCAGCTTGGTTGCAGCTGCCCGCACGCTGTCATACAAGGGGGCGATCTTCGCCGGGTCGTGCTCCGCCTTCATCAAGGCGGACGGCGCCGAGGCGAACGCCGTGTTCACCGCTTCGGATCTGTACGTCCCAGGTGACACGAAGGGTCTCCCAGCGACGGCGAAGAGCCAGCTCGCTCTTTACGAGAAGGCCATGAACCACTTTGCCCCCCAGTACACGAACGGGTTCGCACAAGACACCTTCTCCTCGACCATGGACCTCGCGACCGCGCTGCGTCACATCCACGGGCGAATGGACGCGAAGACGGTGCTGGCGACGCTGCGCCACATTCACGGGCAGAAGAGCTTCATGGGCCAGTCTCTCGACTGCAATGGGAGGCAATGGCCCGGCGAGCGCGCTGCGTGTGCAAGCGGGCTCATCGAGTACCAGGTGCGCGACGGTCTGCGGGTCATGTACACGAAGGGATTCGTCAACGGGGAGAAGCTGGTGAAGTGATGCGTGCAGGTGGCACCGGCCGCGGCCCTCTGATGCAGCGCGCGGGCAGATGCGGTGCCGGCGATGCTTGACGAGCTCGGGATCTTCGTCGTCCTCGGGCTCGGCATCGGGGTCGTCTACGCTGGGCTCGGGCTGTCACTGCTCGTCACCTACCGAGGCGCGAATGTCGTCAACTTCGCCATCGGCGCGGTGGCGATGTGGGGTGGCTACGTGTACTACGGCCTGCGCAGCGTGGGCAGGCTGTATTTCCCCGTTGTGGGGATCCCGAGCTCCATCTCCGTCGGAGGACACGCCCCGCTATGGGTCGCAGTCATCGGTGGCGTGGCATCGGCGGCGGCGCTGAACCTGGTCGCAGAGGTGGTGATCTTCCGCCCCCTGCGCAGGGCCCCGGACCTGGCAAAGATCGTGGCGTCGGTCGGGCTGATGCTGCTGGTCCAGTCCGTCGCAGCCGTGGCATTCGGCAGCCAGCAGCTCGTCGCTCCTTCGATCCTCCCGAGCACGAGCCTTGCTCTGGGAGGCCGCAGTGCGCCGTGGAGCGACGTGGTGCTCTTGGGCATTGTCGTCGTCGTGACCGCCGCGCTCGGCGCCTATTTCCGCTTCGCGCGCACTGGGCTCGCGATGCAGGGGCTCGCCGAGCAAGAAGCGTCGGTGTCCCTCGTCGGCCGCTCGCCGACCCGGCTAGCCGCCGGAGCATGGGCGCTGTCCGGCGCGCTCGCCGGACTGTTCGGAGTCCTTATCGCGCCGCTCGTCGGTTTGAACACGGTGTCGGACACGCTGTACGTGGTTCCGGCGCTCGCCGTGGTGCTGGTCGGGCGCATGCGTTCGTTGACCGCCACGTGTGTCGCGGGCGTCGCGCTCGGGGTCTTCCAGTCGGTGGTCGACTTCTTGAAGACGATGTCCTGGTATCCAGGCTGGGCCCAGAGCGGCGTCGACGAAGCGCTCCCTTTGGCCGTGATCGTCGCTGTGCTCGCGCTCTCCGGCAACCGGCTGCCTGCTCGCAGCGACGTCGCCGCCGTGGACCTTCCGGCGGTCGCCCGCCCACACCATCCGTGGTGGACGCTGGGTGCGCTCGGAGTGGCAGCGGTCGTCGCCCTCTTCGCCCTGTCGGGCATCTACCGGTTCGGGGCGATCGAGTCCGTCATCGCCGCGATCGTGATGCTCTCGTTCGTCGTCCTCACGGGATACGCAGGCCAGATCTCCCTCGCTCAGTTGGCCATCGCGGGGACCGGAGGGGTGTTCGTGGCGAAGCTCACGACCGCAGCGGGGGTTCCCTTCCCAGCTGCTCCTCTCCTGGCTGCCGTGGCCGCAGCTGCCTGTGGACTCGTGGTCGCCATTCCGGCTCTGCGCGTCCGCGGCATGCAGCTTGCGATCGTCACCCTCGCGTTCGCTGTCACCGTCGAGCAGTTCCTGTTCGCCAACTCGGCTTTCGACCCGCCGGACGGGCTGTCTGTGCAGTCCCCGCGCTTGTTGGGACTGGACCTTGCAGTCCGGGCCGGCAACGACGTGGCCCGGGTGTCATTCGGCGTGCTCGTCGTGGTGATCTTCGTGACGGTGGCAGGAGCTGTCCTCTTTCTCGCGCGCAGCAGGTCCGGGCTCCGGCTGCTCGCAGTGCGGGCGAACGAGCAAGCGGCGGCCTCAGTCGGCATCGGTGTGACCGGTGCCAAGCTGGGTGCCTACGCACTGGCCTCGTTCATTGCAGGCCTCGGCGGAGCGCTGCTCACCTACAGCACGGGGCAGTTCTCGGCGAGCTCGTTCGACGCGCTCGCCGCGGGACTGCCGTTCCTGGCCTTCGCCTATCTCGGGGGCATCACCTCGGTCACGGGGGGAGCGGTCGCCGGCGTGCTCGCTCCGGCGGGGATCTTGTACGTGATCCTTAATCGGTACGTCAACAACCTCGGTCCCTACTACCTCGTCGTGAGCGGAGCCGCACTTGTCGCTGCCGCCATCGCGTACCCGAGCGGCATGACGGGCACCGTGCGAGATGTGCTTGCACGAATGCGACCGAGCGGCGCTCGGGTTCGTACGGCGGCCGACACTTCTCGCCTTGACGACCTGCGTGGCGATGATGTGGTGCAGCCATGCATGCCTCCTCCGGCACGGCGGTATGAGGGACAGCGGGTGAGCGCGTCTGCGAGGGCGCATGCGCCGGCGAAGCTCCCTCACGCGCCCAGCGCGCCCAGCGCGCCCAGCGCGCCCAGCGCGCCCAGCGCGCCC
>JAJZJY010000272.1 GCA_021809885.1 Actinomycetes bacterium | reverse complement strand
CCCGGCGGCGGTAACCAGTTCGGCAAGGGCAACTACTGGGCCGGCGGCTACAACAACCCGACGGCCAACCGCCTCATCGCCGCCGTCCACGACACCGCCGGCCTGACGCCTCTCTACGCTGCGGAGACCTACCTCTCCAAGAATGTCGCCTCGCTCTTCTGGCCGCTGGAGGACTACGAGATCGTGGTCGCCAAGAAGAACCTCGGCGGCTGGTACCCTCTCAACCCCTATGCCAACTACCAGGTGTCCCGGTGGTACCTGGTGAAGTGACCCGGCCGGCCGTCACCGCAGCGCCGACCGGGAACCTGAGCGACCCGGACGACCCGGGGCCGGGGCGGTGACCGGCTTCGTCGTCCGCCGCTTCGGGCAGGCGGTGGTCGTGATGATCATCGTGTCGATCGTGATCTTCGGGATCCTCCATGCCCTGCCGGGCGGCCTGGTCCGGGCCCAGCTCGGACCGCGCGCCACCGCATTCTCCGTCCACGAGCTCACCATCCAGGAGGGCCTCAACAAACCGATCGTGGTGCAGTACGGCATCTGGGCGTGGCATGCCCTCCAGGGCCGGCTCGGGTTCTCCTACAAGCTCAACGAGTCGGTCGGCGCACTGCTCAGCCAGTACCTCCCGAGGGACCTGCTGCTCGTCGGCATCTCCCTCCTGCTGGCGATCGCCATCGCCGTCCCCCTGGGCCTGTGGCAGGGCTACCGGCGCAACCGGCCCGACGACCACGCCCTCAGTGCGCTGATGCTCGTGTTCTACTCGATGCCGAGCTTCCTGCTCGGAGTGATCCTCATCGTCGTGCTCAACATCTGGGTCGATGTGCTGCCCTCCACCGCCACCAACTTCGGGACCGGGCTCGGCACCGACATCAGCGTCCTGGCCCTGCCGGTGTTCGCACTGTGCCTCGGCAACGTGAGCTACTTCAGCCGGTACATGCGCTCCTCGACTGTCGACAACCTGCTCAGCGACCACGTACGCACCGCTCTCGCCAAGGGCGCCTCGCCCCGGCGCCTCCTGCTGCGCCACGTGCTGCGCAACTCGCTCACCTCGACGGTGACACTGATCGGCCTGACGCTGCCCTACGTCCTGTCCGGGTCGCTGATCATCGAGGCATTGTTCAACTACCCGGGCATGGGGCTGCTCTTCTGGAACGCCGCCCAGGACCGTGACTTCCCCGTCCTGCTCGGCGTCGTGCTCGTCGTCACAGTCGCCACCGTCGTAGGCAACCTGCTCGCCGACCTGGGCTACGCCGCCCTCGACCCGAGGATCCGCTACAAGTGACCACCCACGACGACCCGCCCCCACCGAGCCAGGAGCTGCCGGCCGCCGGCGCCGCCACGGTGGCGACCCGCCCCTCCAGCGCCCCTTCGCCGCAGCGCTCCGGGGAGCGGACGGCCACTGCCCAAGGAGCTCCCCGGGACAGCGAGGTGGCGACACCGGCCTCGGCGTGGCGGCTCGGGTTCAGGACCTTCACGGAGAACCACCTGGCGACCGCCGGCCTGGTCCTGCTGGTGCTCCTGGTGCTGTTCAGCTTCGTCGGGCCGCTCTTCTACCACACCAACCAGGTCGCCTCGAGCCTCATCTCACAGAACCTCCCGCCCTCGGGCAGCCACCTGCTCGGCACCTCGCCCGAGGGGCGTGACGAGCTCGGCCGGCTCATGCTCGGCGGCCAGTCGACCATCGAGGTGGGCCTCGGCGTCGGGGTCCTCGCCACCCTGTTCGGCTTGGTCTACGGGGCGCTGTCCGGATTCGTCGGCGGGATCCTCGACGCCGTCATGATGCGGGTCGTCGACGCCCTGCTGTCGATCCCGTACCTGTTCTTCGTCGTCCTGCTCGCCGCCCTCACCCGCCCCAACCTGCTGCTGGTGATCGTGGTGCTGTCGGCGGTCAGCTGGCTGTCGACCGCCCGGTTGGTGCGGGGTGAGACGCTGTCGCTGCGAACCAGGGACTACGTGACGGCCTCGCAGGGCTTCGGTTCCCGGGCGCACCAGGTGATCGCGCGCCACATCACCCCCAACCTCCTCGGGGTGGTTGTCGTCAACGGGACGCTGAAGGTGGCCGACGCCATCCTGGCGTTCGCGTCGATCGCCTACCTCGGACTCGGGCCGCCGCCGCCGGCGACCAACTGGGGTGAGCTGCTGTCGGCGGGCATCAACAACCTCTTCGACGGCTACTGGTGGCAGTTGTGGCCCGCTGGGCTGCTCATCGTGGTCACGGTGCTGGCCGTCAACGTGATCGGTGACGGGCTGTCCGACGTGGTCGAGATCCGGCTCCAGAAGCGGTGACCACCCCGGGTCCCGAGGCAGTGACCGTCCCAGCTGTCCCGGAGGTGCTACAAGCATGAAGCAGCGGATCCTCGACGTCGAGCACCTGCGCACAGAGTTCCACCTGCGCTCGGTGAACGTCGCCGCCGTCGACGACGTGTCGCTCACCATCGACCAGGGCGAGTGCGTCGGGCTCGTTGGCGAGTCGGGGTGCGGGAAGAGCACCACCGGGCTGTCGATCATGCGGCTGTTGCCGCGTTCGGGTCACGTCACGTCAGGCCGGGTGCTGCTCGACGGCCGGGACCTGGTGCCGCTCAGCGAGGCGGAGATGCGACAGGTGCGCGGCCGGGCGGTCTCGATGATCTTCCAGGACCCGATGACCTCCCTCAACCCGACGATGACCATCGGGGCCCAGGTGGCCGAGCCGCTCGTCATCCACTTCGGCTCCTCCAAGAAGGCGGCCCTGGACCGCACCCTCGAGACCCTGCACCTCGTCGGGATCCCCAACCCGCGGGAACGGGTGGACGACTACCCCCACCAGCTGTCGGGCGGCCTGCGCCAGCGGGTGATGATCGCCACGGCGCTCGCTGCCGAGCCCAAGCTGCTCATCGCCGACGAGCCGACCACCGCTCTGGACGTCACCATCCAGGCCCAGATCCTGGACCTGCTCGATCGGTTGCGGGAAGAGCTGTCGATGGCGGTCCTGCTGATAACCCATGACATGGGTGTCATCGCCGGGCGCACGGACCGGGTGATGGTCATGTACGCAGGCAAGATGGTCGAGGCCGCCACGACCGACGAGTTGTTCGCCGCCACCCGCCACCCCTACGCCGAGGCGCTCCTCCAGTCCATCCCGCAGCTCACCCAGGACGCCAGCGCCCGCCTGCCGAGCATCCCCGGCCATCCCCCCGACCTGAGCCGGCTGCCTCCGGGATGCCGCTTCGCCCCGCGCTGCCGCTACGCCAGCCCCGCCTGCGTCGAAGAACCACCACTGGAGGAGGCAGCCGCCGGGCATCTCGTAGCCTGCTTCCACCCCGTCGGCGTGCTGCCGGGCTCGGGCGCGGCCGCCGCGTGGTCGGCGCCGGGCGCACCGTCCGGCATCCCGGAGCCGCCCCTCCCCCCTGCCACGACGCCGCTCGAGCCCTCCGGTGCCCCTTCCCGGGACGGTGACCCGATGCCCCCCGACGCCGCCACCCGCCGGCTCGCCCTCGCCGCCGCGCCGGTGCTCGTCGAGGTGGACCACCTCGTCAAGGAGTACCCCGTGCGCGGTGGGGGCATGCGCCGGCGGGTCGGCTCGGTGAAGGCCGTCTCCGACGTGTCGTTCGGGATCCGGCGGGGCGAGACGTTCGGCCTCGTCGGCGAGTCGGGATGCGGCAAGAGCACCCTCGGCCGGATGGTGGCCGCCCTGGAGCGGCCGACGTCGGGAACCGTCCGCCTCGGCGGTGACGAGCTGCTCAGGCTCCGCGGAGCCGACCTGCGGCGGCGGCGGCGGGAGCTGCAGCTCATGTTCCAGGACCCCTACGCCTCGCTCGACCCGCGGATGCGCGTCGGCTCCATCCTGCGGGAGCCGCTCGTCGTGCAGGGTGTCGGCGACCGACGCCAGCAGTGGGAGACGGTTGCGTCGCTCCTGGACGAGGTGGGGCTCAGCCGGCGCGCCGTCGACCTCTACCCTCACGAGTTCTCCGGGGGTCAACGCCAACGCATCGGCCTGGCGCGGGCCCTCACGCTCAACCCCCGCCTGGTCGTCGCCGACGAGCCCGTCTCGGCGCTGGACGTGTCGATCCAGTCACAGATCCTCAACCTGATGAAGGCCCTGCAGCGCAACCACGGCCTCACCTACCTGGTCATCTCCCACGACCTGGCGGTGCTGCGCTACCTCTCGGACACGATCGGGGTCATGTACCTCGGCAAGATGGTGGAGCTCGGAGCCGCCGACGACATCTACGCCCGGCCGGCCCATCCCTACACCCACGGCCTGATCCAGGCCATCCCCGTCCCCGACCCGTCGATCGAGAAAGCAAAGCGCAGCGCAGCCGTGCGCGGCGAGCTCCCCTCGGCGGTCAACCCGCCGTCGGGTTGCCGCTTCCGTACCCGCTGCCCCCTCGCCCAGGAGATCTGCGCCGAGGAAGAACCGCCGCTGAGGGGATTTGGGCCCGGCCACGTCGCGGCCTGCCACTTCCCGCTGCTGTCCCCGAGCGCCGACCAGCAGGCCGGCGGTGCCCCGGTCGTCTCCGTGACCTCCGAGCCGGCGCCCGGGGCGAGCTGAGCGCCCCGGGCGGCACCGGTAGATCAGTGGACCAGGTACCAGCTGGACCATTGTGGGAAGCCGAACGCCTGCTGGGGGTTCCACCCCTTCAGGTTGTCCTTGACCACCGAGATCTGGGTGGCCCAGGTCGGGAACCACAGGGCGGCCACCTGGCGGGAGATGTAGTTCTCGTAGGCGTACACATGGGAGAGCCCGCTGTCCTTGTGGGTGGCGGTGATAAGGGCGTCTGCCTGCGCTGAGTGGTAGCCGCCGCCCCAGTAGTTGCCGGTGCCAAACGATGATGCACCGGTGGGCTCCACGTCGGTGTCGCCGTAGTCCCACAGCCAGCTGGCGAACAGCTTGATCCCCCAGTTGCAGGGCGGGGAGCTCGGGCAGACGCCGCCCTGGGCGTACATGCTCGTCACCGTCTGCGGGTCGAGGGCGATGCCGATGCCGGCCTTGGCGGCGGCGGTCTGGAATGCCTGGACCTGGGCGGCGAGCGTCGGGGACTGCGCCTGGTAGAGCAGCGACAGGGTTAGCGCCCGGCCCGCTGCGATCCCCGCCCCGCACTGGTCGGCGGCGGTGCCAGGGCGCTGGCAGGTCATGGTGCCGCCGGCGCCAGGCGCCCAGCCGTGGGAGGTGAGCAGGCTGCGGGCCGACGAGGTCGAGTAGGGATAGGGGTCGGTCTTCTCCTGCGGGCTCAAGAACTTCGAGCCGGGGCTGTTGGGCACCGGGCCGTAGGTCTGCACGCCCACGCCGTGCAGGGTGGTATGGATGTAGAGCTTCTGGTCGATCACGTGCTGGAGCGCCTGGCGGATGTAGAGCTGCGAGGTGAGGGCGGCGTAGGGCCCGGTGTAGTTGAGCTCCCCCCACTGGACGAAGTCGGCGAGCCACGGGGCGATCACGTAGCCGTTGTGGGCCAGGTAGCTCTTCAGACCTGTGTAGTCGCTGTAGGGCACGAAGCCGTAGGTGAGGCTGCCGCTGCGCAGGGCGGTGACCTCGGCAGTGTCGCTCGCGTAGCTGTAGATCACTACCTGGTGCAGGTGCGGCCTGTTGGGCCCGGTGTAGTGGGGGTTGGCCGTGAGGACGGTGCGGGAGGTGGTGGAGTTGTAGGCGGTGAGCTCCCAGGCCCCGTCGATCACCTTCCACAGCGGGTTGCTGGCGTAGGTCGACAGCGTCGACGACTGCTTCTCCAAGAAGGCGAACACGGCCCTTGCCCCCGCCGGCGTGGCGGCTGCGTCGCCGGCCGGCGAGGACATGCTGGTGCGGTCCCATTCCTGGCGGGGCATCGGGATGATCTGCGTCAGCTCGTTGTCGGTGACCCACTGCTGGCTGTAGGTGCCCGTCAGGTGGATCACGAACTCGGAGGGGCTCGGGTAGCTGACGCTGGCGACGTTGTCGGGGAAGTCACCCGGCACGTAGCTGGCGATGCTCTTCCTGTTGGCCTGGTAGAGCTGGAAGAAGAACTGGACGTCGGCGCTGGTAACGGGCTGGCCGTCGGACCACTTCAAGCCGGGCTTCAGCTTGACGGTCACCATCGAGTCGTGGTGTGAGAAGACCGGTGGATAGGCGAGGCTGGTGGCCTCGTCGACGGTCGGGACGGCGCCCTTCCCGGCGGTGTACAGCGCCGGCCACAAGCTGAAGGCGACCGCCTGCTGGTACTGGGTCCAGCTGACCTCGTTGGGCAGCGGGAAGATCCACTTGAAGTAGTTGGCCCCGAACGCGTAGGAGACCGTGCCCCCAGCGAGCGGCTTGGCGTTTGTCCCCGCGCCCTTCCCCGAGCCCGCCCCAGAGCTCGCACTGGTGCCGCATGCGCCCGCCACGAGCGCCAGCGACACGACCACGGCCAGCCAGGCACCGCGCCGAGGGCGTCGGCCGCGCGCCTCGCAGGCCGGGTTCCTGCCAGCTCCGAGGTCATTGTCCATGCCGACTCCCACGTCCTTTTTATGACTGCCTTGTTGTGACT
>JAJZJY010000005.1 GCA_021809885.1 Actinomycetes bacterium | reverse complement strand
GACGAACGTCGTCCCCCACCCGCTGATCTGTAGGGCGAGGGCGAGGGGCTCGGTGGCGGCAACCTGCCCGAGCCACCCCGCCAGCGACCCCAGGCCGATGACCAACGCGTAGCGGTGTCCGCGGCACCATCCGCGTGCGAGCGGCAGGACGCTTACCCACATCCCGGCATCGCCGGCGCCCCCCAGGATGCGGCCGGCGATCGCCTCGGCGAACGACGGTGCAGCGGCTTGGACGAATGAGCCGGTGGTGAGGAAGGTGAGGCTCGCCGTGATCATGGGGCGAGGGCTGAAACGATTTACACCCACACCCGACGGCAACTGCGGGAACACGTAAGTGATTGGTTCCGCGGACCCCAGCACCGCAAGCCCCGGTACCCCGGTGTGGAACCCGTGCTCGGCAACGAGCGAGCCGACCGACAGGGCGTTGCCTTGGAACGCGGCGCACAAGTACGCGGCTACGCCCAGAGCCCCCACGCCCAAGGGCGTTCGCGCCGCTGCCGAGACCGCGTCACTCCCTGTCGCCTCCGCTTCTAGCCGCCGATGGCCGCGCTGGCTGATCTCGGATTGGACTCTCGGCACATGCCTCCGCCTGGGCACCCAGATACGTTTATAGTATCGTTCGTTCTGATGTCAGGATCTACATACCTCCTAGTACCGTGAGGAGCGACACTTCGATCCCCGCGCGACCGGCGGAATCGTCACCGCTGCACCTCGCACGACCGCTGGCCCTGGGCAGGGTTGTCCTCCGGAACCGGATCGTTTCCGCTCCGATGGAGCGGAACCTCTGCGAGATTGACGGGCGAGTGACCGACCGCTACATCGCGTACCTCGAGGCACGGGCGGCGGGCGGTGCGGCCCTCGTCCAGACCGAGGCGAGCTATGTCCGGGCCGATGGCAAGGGACGCCTCCGGCAGATGGGGGTGCACGACGACAGTACGATCCCCGGTCTCATCAAGCTCTCCGAGCGAATCCACCACCATGGAGCGCTCCTCGGGGTGGAGCTCAACCACGGTGGCCGGACCTCCCAGGCCCGCATCAGCGGCCTCCGCCCCGTGGCGCCATCTCCCATCCCCTGTGCCGTCGTGGGGGGAGAGGTCCCCATCGAGCTCGAGGACGAAGACATTCACGGCATCATCGACGCGTTCGCCGCCGCCACAAGGCGCTGTCGCCAGGCGGGAGTAGACGTCCTCACCATCCACGCGGCACACGGGTACCTGATCCACCAGTTCCTCTCCCCGCGAACGAACCTCCGTACCGACAGCTGGGCGGAGCCCACCCGCTTCCTCGATGCCGTGATAGACGTTGTTCGGGCCAACGCCGGCTCCTTACCGGTCGGGTTGCGGGTCTCGGTGCTCGAAGGCCCGTCCGACGGGCTCGACCCCGACAGGACGTTCGATCTCATCGGTCGGGCACGACTCGACCTCGTGGACTTCATTGACGTGTCCGCCGGCAGCTACGAAGGGCGCGAGTGGATTGTGCAACCGGGTGAGTGGCCGCAGGGACTGCTCCGCGACCACGCCGCCCGCTATCAGGCGTTCGGGAAGGTCACCGGTGTCGCCGGGCGTATCAATTCGCTCCAGGCAGCCGAGGAGATCGTTGCCGGCGGCCAGGCCGACTTCGTCAGCCTGGCCCGCGCCCTACACGCCGACCCCCAGTGGGCCACCAAGGTCCTTATCGGGATCGAACCCCGCCCTTGTATCGCGTGCAACCTCTGCATTGACCAGCTCGGTACGGGGGAGCCGATCCCCTGTACCGTGAATCCCGCCGCAGGGCGCGAGGCGGAGTTCCGCACTGGGAACGAAAGCACTACCGGGGCCGTGGCCTCCACGCGGCCGCCTCGCCCGCCGCTCGTCCAGAGCGCCCTGGTCGTCGGCGCCGGTCCCGCCGGCCTCGAGGTGGCCAGGTCCCTCGCCGAGCACGGTTGGCGGGTCGAACTCCGGGAGCGCGCCGACCGCCTCGGCGGCCAATTTGCGCTGGCCTCGACCTTACACGAGTACCCGGAGTACGGACGGATCCTTGACTGGTACGCCCACGAGCTCCAGCGATTGCACATCGACGTCTCCCTCGGAGTCGACGTCGATGCCGCCTCCATCGGGGACTCCGACGCCGGCGTCGTCGTGTTGGCGACGGGAGCGACCGGCTATTTCCCCGACGTCGAAGGGATCGATCTGCCCCGGGTCGTCGACGTCCGGGAATGGATCCGGGATGGACGGCGCATCACCCCCGGCGCAACCCACACGGTATGGGGAACGGACCGCGAGGCGGTGGCTGTCGCCGACGACATCGCCACGCGAGGGGGACGAGTCCTCCTCGTCGGCGCCAACGAAGAGCTAGCACCCGATGTGGGCGCCCGGGCCAAGATCCTCGTCGTCCCGCGGCTCCTCGACCACCCTGCTGTGGAGGTGCGTCTCGCCACCAACGTCGCCGGCATCACCGAACGAACGCTCGTCCTCGAGTCCGCCGACGGACGCGAGACGAGAGCGCTCATGGGTCCGGTGCTCGTCTCACAAGGTGTCGTCGCCAACACCACCCTGCTAGCCGCCTGCCGGAAGTCGGGCACGGCCGACAGGGTGTACGTCATCGGCGACGCAGCGGGTCGCGGTGGGCGCGCCGCCGAGTGCATCGCCGACGGCGCCGAACTCGCTCGCACCCTTGTCGCCAGCACGCCGATGACCGACTGATGCCATCAAGGAACGCTTGAGCCTGGATCCACCGCCTGGCGCTGCGTACGTGGCGGGCTGGTGCTGGACGCCGCTGGTGATGAGATCGCGGTGGGGAGTTCTTTGATGCCGGGGGAGCCACCGAGGGCGCGGTCCACCAGAGGCTCGTGGTCGTCGTGGGTTATCCTCGAACCGCGCCACCCCCACTGCTCATCGTGTGCTGCCAAGGACGCACGCCTCGTTACTGGCGCAACTGCGTCCCTGGTGGTGCGTATCCCCAGAGGAAGACCAGGTCCTCGTGGAGAGAGGCGCGGTGCATGTGCCAGCAGCCGGGAGGGACGACGTTCACCATGCCGTGTTCCACCCGGCGCGGTGCGGTTCCTTCGCACCAGAACTCACCGCTGCCCTCGAGCATGTAGAGAAACTCCTCGTGCCCCTCGTGCCGGTGCCAGGGGGCGCATTGCCCAGCGGGGATCCGCGCAAGGGCAACCAGCACATGTTCGTTACCCACGCGCTCGGGATCGGCGAGTATTACCACTGCCCTCCGCGTGAATCGCAGGCGTTCACCCCGCCACTGCCATTCATCGGGTGTCGCCGCGCAAAAGGCTGGAAACGCCATCAACGCGCCATGCTGTTGGCGCCGTCGGCGAACTCGGCCGCCAACTCGATGACAGCCTGCGTCGCGCTCGGGACCTCTTCGTCGACGGTCGTGCACGGCCACAGGATGAGCTCGTCGATCCCCGCGGCAAACAGCGAGCAGATGCGCCCGGCGACGTCCTGGGGTGAGCCGATGGCCACGAGCTCGTCGACCATCTCGTCGGGCACAGCCTTCACCGCACCATCTCGGTCTCCCGCCAGCCACGCGGCTTGCATCTTCTGCGCGGCCTCGGCAAAGCCAATGCGCTCGAAATGTCGGCGGTAGGGGGCGACATTGCCGTAGTGCGCGATATATTTGCGCTGCCGCTCGCGCATGATGTGTCGCGTCACCTCGTCCTCGGCGATCCCGACACGCAGGTCGCTTACCAACCTGGCGGGCCCGGGCCCAGCGCCGGGGTCGCGCGACGCTGCATGCGCCATCGCTCGGAGGCCAGCCACGGCCGACACCGGCACCATGTTGAGGAGGATCCCGTCGGCCAAGCGAGCGGCCGACGTGGCCATGTCCGGCCCGAGCGCGGCAGCATACAGCGGCACAGATCCACTGGCCAGCGACTTCGGCTCGAGCCGGAAGCCGTTCACGTGGACGACGTCGCCCTGGACGACAACCCGATCGCCGCGCAGCGCCGAGCGGACAGCACTCAGGTACTCGGTCATGGCCTGCACCGGCGAAGACCGGGAACACCCGTGCCATTCCTCGATGATCTGCCGTGAGCTCGTCCCGAGCCCGATGACAATCCTGCCCGGTGCCAGCTCGTTCAGCGTCGCCGCCGCCATGGCGAGGACCGGCGCGGTGCGTGTGTAGATCGGGATGATCGATGACCCGATCGTCACGCGCTCGGTGGCCGCGGCCAGCACGGCCATCGACGCGAGGGCGTCACGGGAGCGTACTTCGTCCACCCACACGGAACGCAGCCCGCGGATCTCGGCGTAATTGGCCAACGAGACGTTCACCACCACGGGCACCGTCCCTTGGAGCTTCACGCCAATGTCGCTCATCGCGTCCTCCTCGGTACGCCGTCTCCGACCGATGGCGGAATCATATCATTGCTAGGCTATCCGGTGTTACGTATGACCATCTCTTTCAGCCCGGTCATCGGTCGGATGGGAGAGCCCTGAACACGCTGATCGGGGAGGAGTCGGAGCCCATGCCCAGGATCGCCTATCTCGTCGGCAAAGGCGTTTCGCATTCGCTGTCCCCCCCCGTGTACCGCGCCGCCTTCGCTGCCGCTGACATCGACGCCCACTACGAGCTGCTGGACGTCGATGAACCGGACCTGCCACTGGCGGCGTCGGCGCTGCGCGCGCCCGACAGCCTCGGCGGAAACGTGACCATGCCCTACAAGTGCTGGGCGACCGAGGTGGCCGACGACGTCGACGAAACGGTTCGTGCCTGCGGCGCAGCGAACCTGCTCGTCCCTGGCCCGTCCGGCCTCCATGCCCACAACACGGACGCCCTAGCCATCGCCGAATTGCTCGGAACCGTCCGCGAGCGGATCAGCAAAGGAACCGTTCTCCTCGCTGGCGCAGGCGGAGCGGCTGCTGCCTGCGCGTGGGCACTGGGTCGTGTGCCACCCAGGGAATTGATCATCGCAGCCCGGCGTCCCGAGGCCGGCAGGGCGCTCGCCCGCTCGGCTGCGGAGTCCTCGCCCTCAACCGTCATCAGCGTGGTCGAGCTGGCGACCGTCGACACCCGGACTACTCCCGTCGACCTTGTCATCAACGCCACGCCCCTCGGTATGCTCACAGAGGACGAGGATCCGCTCCCCAGCGTAGCGTTCTCGCCCAGCATGCTCCTGTACGACCTCGTCTACCGTCGCAGCGGGCCAACCGCTATCCAGATCCGGGCGGCGGCTGGTGGCGCCCTGGTCGTCGATGGCATTGGCCACCTGTTCCAGCAAGCCATGCCGACGTTTCGGCACCTGACCGGGCAGGAGCCGCCCCACGACGTGATGCTCGCCGCCCTGGTCGAGGTCGTCGGTCGGCAACCCGCGCTGTGGTCCGCAGATACCACGCGGGCGCCATCCGACGCCGACTGAACGTCGCCGAGCCAGCCACCGGCACCGATCCGGCCGCGCGCCACGGCTTTCAGTCGGGACACCACCCCCCGTCGACGTCGATCGTCTCGCCGGTGATGTACTGCGCTTCATCGGAAACCAGGAACCAAACTGCGGCAGCCACGTCGTCCGCGGTCGCCGCCCGCCCGAGGGGGACCTGGGCCACCGTAGTCGCCTCGAGCTTCCCCGACGTCGCGGCCGCCATGCCGGTGGCCACGAACCCCGGCGCCACCGCGTTGCACCGGATACCTCGCGGAGCGAGCTCTCTCGCCGCTGAGGCGGTCAGGTTCTTCAGGCCAGCCTTCGACGCCGAGTAGTGCGCGCCCGAGGGCGAGAAGGGCCCGTACGCCACCCCTGCCGGGCCTGCCGAACCAAGCTTGGCCATGATCGACACGATGTTCACGATCGAGCTCACTCCGTCCTCGAGGTGCGGCGCCGCCTGCTGGATCACCAGAAAGGGAGCAGTCAGGTTCACGGCCATGACCCGTTCCCACTCGGCCAGATCGATCTCGGTCAGCAGCGGGTTCCTCCCGTCCCTCTTGGGCGAGATGCCCGAGCAGTTTACGACCGCGTGCAGTGTGCGGCCCTCACGTGCATCCTCGATCGCCTCTCGCACTGCCTTCGGATCGGTGACGTCGCCCTGCGTGTACCGGACCGCACCGCTCTCAGCCGTGAGCTTCTCACCTTCCGCACCGGCGATGTCGACCACGGACACGTGGTAGCCGCTGGCTGCCAGCCGCTTCACGATCATCCGCCCGATGCCACCGGCGCCACCGGTCACGAGCGCCCTGCGTGCATCTCCCATCTTCCTCTGTTCCTCCTCGTTCTGAAGCGGGTCCCGTTCCACGGGAACCGCGTGTATGCCAGTGCGCCCATTGCAGTGAAGGGCCGCCGTCTCGAGCGACCGATCCTGACGCCGAAGCTCTCAGTCTTTCAGCGGCGCCACGTTCTTCGCCCAGTGCTTCGCCAGCCCCATCGGCGTCCGGTCGAAGATCGCTGGCTCCATAATGCCGACCTGATCGCCTACCAGTGCTGCGAACCCCATCTGGCCGATGACGTGACGCTCCACGTCGACACCCGGCGCGACCTCCAACAGCGCCAAGCCTCCGTTCCGGAGCTCGAACAACGCCCGCTCCGTGACCAGGTAGACCTTGTGTCCTCGCGCCAGCAGGTCCCGGCCGCTCACGGTGATCTGCTCCACGCGTTCAACGAACTTCCGGATCTTCCCCTCGCGCCGGATGTCGAGCTGCCCGTCCTCGACACGGACGTCGAGCCCGGAGGCGGTGAACGTTCCACAAAGAACCAGGATGCGCGCCGATTGCGCGATGTCCACGAACCCGCCCGATCCCATGATGATGCCATTGAACTTGCTGGCGTTCACATGTCCGGCCTGATCCATCTCGGCGAAGCCGAGGAACGAGTAGTCGAGGCATCCGCCGTGGTAGAGGTTGATCATATCAGGACCGTCGATCAGCGCCCGGAAGTTCGACGACGCCCCGAAGATGACACCGGTAGCCGACACGCCGCCTACCACTCCGTGCTCGGTGGTCAGGGTCACCTCCTCCTCCAAACCCTCCTCGGCAATCACGCTGCCGACCCGGTCGGGGACCCCGACACCAAGGTTGACCACCGCCCCGGGACGCAGCAACAACGCTGCTCGGCGACCGATCACCGTCCGGGCGTCAAGCGGAGCCGGTGCCCGATCGGCGAGCGCAACCCGCTTGCGGCCGGCGTACACAGGGTCGAACTCGCTTTCGTAACTCTGCCACTGGCCCGGGTGGTGGACGACCGCGTCCACCAGGACACCGGGAACCTTCACCTCCCAGGGGTTCAGCTCCGTCGGGTCCACCACGTTCTTCACCTGGACGATGGTCTTGCCACCGCAGGCGTGTGCCGCCATGGCAGCGGCCAGCGTGTCCAACCACATCGTCTCCCCGACCAGGCTGGTGTAGCCGTCACCATCGGCGCTCCACCCGCGTACCAGGGCCACGTCCACCTGGTAGGCCTTGTAGAAGAGGTACTCCCGACCGGCGATCTCGATCACCTCCACGAGGTCGTCCTTCGCGCTCTGGTTCATCCGTCCACCTTCGATCCTCGGGTCGACGAAGGTGCCGATGCCGATGTCGGTGATCAGACCGGGCCTGCCACCAGCGATCTCGCGGTGAAGGAGGTTCAGCACGCCAAGCGAGATGTTGTAGGCCTCGATCTCCTCGTCGGCAGCCATCTGGGCCAGGGGTGGGCAATCACCCCAATGTCCGCCGATGACGCGCTTGACCATCCCGCGCTGGGCGATCGGGGCCAGACCACGTGCGGTCTTCCAGTCACCAAGCCCGGCGGCATAGACGATGGTCAAATCCCGCGGGTGACCTGTCTCCACGTACCGCTGACCAAGGGCTCGAAGGAGCGCGTCCGGTTCGAGCAGGCCGCCGCCGGCACCGACCACGAGGACGGTGTTGCCGTCCTCCACGACCGAGACGGCGTCCGATGCACTCACGATCTTGCTCATCCGTTCTCCACTCTTCACGCTCCTCATCACCCTTCCACCCGTTCACCCCACCGCCCCATCATCGTCACATCGACCCATTTGTTTGCCGATCCCATGCCAGGCCCGTCACTGCCTGTCGATTCGAGTTGTCACATACGTCCCAGTCGGGGTGGCCATTCGATCCCTCCATCACGCCCGGTACCGCCGACGCTTGACGAAGGCCTCCACACCGCGTTTGGCCTCGTCGCTGTGCTGAACCAGCGCCGAGTACCGCTCCTCGAGCTCGAGCGCGTTGATGACGTCCATGCCCCGGCTCCGCCACATCGATTCCTTCGTGTACCGGAGCGCCTGCGGGGACCGCTCCGCGAGCTCCTCGGCCCAGGCCCAGGCGGTGTCCATCAGCTCTGGCGGAGCGACCACCGCGTTCACGAGGCCAAAAGCCATGGCTTCGTCGGCATGTAGGACTCTGGAACGCAGGAGCATCTCGGAGGCCACCGCCCAGGGTATCTGGTCTGGGAGCCGAACAGTCCCTCCACCGCCGGCGATCAGCCCATGGCGCACCTCTGGGAGCGCGAAGCTGGCCGACGGCACAGCAACCCGCAGGTCCGATGCCAAGACGAGCTCGAACCCGCCACCGTATGCCAATCCGTTGATGGCGCAGATCACCGGCTTCGGAAACAGGACATCTTTTGCCAATCCGCCGACGGACACGTCCCACTGGTCGAACGCCCCGGACTCCACAGTGGACAGGTCGAAGCCGGCGCAGAACGCTCGGTCGCCGGATCCGGTCATGATGACGACCCGCACGTCGGGGTCTTCGGCCGCGGAGCGGAAGAAGTCTCTGCACCGGATGCTCGTGGCTCGGTCGAGGGCGTTCAGTTTTTCCGGTCGTGCCAAGCGCAGGAGTCGAACGTATCCCCTGGCCTCGACGACCATGCCCTCAGCGCCATCCGTTTCATTCACCGCTCAACCTCATCTCCATCCTGGCTCCTGCCCATCCCGGCTGCGAACTCCCTACCTCTTGCCCAACGCCGTGGCCTCAGCCGCTGGACGACGGCAGGACGGCGAACCTGTCCGGAGCTCGACCCCCCGTACATCCGGCGACTATTCGGACCGCAGCGCCGGTACCCGAGGATCGCATGGGAGCAATATCGGGCTAGGTGGCCGTGTATCCACCGTCAACGTAGAGGATTGCCCCGGTCACATACGCGGCCTCGGCGCTGCACAGGAACCCGACCGGGCCGGCAACGTCCTCCGGGACGCCCACCCGACCGAGCGGGATGCGCCGGAGAGACGCCTCAAGCTGGCGCGGGTCCGCCAGCCGATCCTCGGTCATGGCCGTGGCGATGGTGCCCGGCGCCACCGCATTCACCCGGATACCTCGGGGAGCCAGCTCGAGCGCCGCGTGACGTGTGAAGAGTGCTACAGCCCCCTTCGCCGCTCCATAGTGCGCCGTCCGTGGGAGTGCGACCCGCGAGGAGATGCTGGCCACGTTCACGATGGCTCCGCCTGCGGTCATCCGCCTTGCCGCCGCCTGGGTGCCGAGGAAAGCAGCCCTGGCGTTCACAGCCAGGATGTAGTCCCACTCTGCAACCGTTATGTCCAACAGATCTGAACGCCGGATGACCCCGGCGTTGTTCACCCAAGCGGCTATCGGCCCGTGCGGTTCGGCTGCAGCAGCGAGCGCCTCCACCGAGTCCGGGTCACCCACGTCGACGACAACCGATTCCACATAGAGCCCCTCTTCGGCCAGTAGGCGTACCTGCTCGTTCACCTGATCCACGTCGATATCCGCCAGGATCACGTGCGCCCCCCGTTGGCCCAGCCCACGGGCTATAGCCGCACCGTTGCCCCGAGCCGCCCCGGTCACAACCGCCACACCGGAGATGCCCCACCCCGGCGGCCCTGATCGATCGCTGCGCTGACCACCTCGTGCCACCGACCTAGGACTGTCTTGCGTTGCCTCCACTGGTAATCAGGCCTCCCCTGGTGTCCTGGCCTGAACCTCTCCGTACTCCCTTCGTCGCCCGCTGCGGCGACGCGTCAGGCTGATGGCCAACGCCAACAGCGTCAGCACGCCAACAGCCACCAGGTAGTAGCCGTTCGGCAGGTTGGCGAAGGAGACCACACTCTCAATGCTCGCCAGAATGACTCCCGCCATAACACACCCGATCATGGTGCCTCGGCCGCCTAGTAACGAGGCACCCCCGATGACGGGGACGGCAATGGCGATCAGCAGGTACGACGAGCCGACTGTGGCGTCTCCCGTGCCTGTCTGAGCAGCCAGCAGGAAGCCAGCCCAGCCGGCAAACGCGCCGCTCAGGGCGAACGCTCCGAGCCGAACCCGAACGCTGACGACGCCCAAACGTTGGGCACGGTCCCGGTCGAAGCCGACGGCGCGGAGCTTCAGGCCCCATTTGCTTCGTCGGATGGCCACGTCGGCCACGATGGCAATGGCCACGGCCACGAGGGTCCACACCACGATGTTCGCAACAGCGGCTTCTCCGATGCTCACTGCGCCGGTTGCGATGCTCCCTGCTGGGCTCGGTCGAAGATAGAGGCCGATACCCTCGTAGACGCTCAGCATGGCGATGGTGATGATGACGGCGTTCGCTCCGGACCCGATCACGATCAGCCCGTTGATCACCCCCATCGCAACGCCCATGAGGAGGGCAAGGACCAGCAGCACTGGCCACGATTGCCCGGGGACAAAAGACAGTACGACCAATACCAGACCCATCATCCCAGCAATAGAGATATCGATCTCGCCCACCATGATCACCACGAACTCGGCGAACGCTCCGAAGATGATTGGCGCCGCCACCAGCGACACGCCGTCGACATTGTGCGACGACAAGAAACTCGAATGCTGCGCGGTCCCATAAATCCAGACCAGAACCAGGAAGGCGGCAAGGAACGCCACGGTGGCGAATTCCGACCGGTGCACCCCCCTCGACCACAGCAGTCGAGCGCGGACCCAGTCAGCCAGACCGCCGGCTTTCGCCGCGTCGGACACTCTGCGCGCAGGGTCACGTTCGGCTCCGCCGCCGCTTTCCTTCATGGCGCTCGCAAAGGCGCGCACGATGTTCGTCTCGTTCAGCTCGTCCCCGCTCAGCTCGGCCACGACGCGACGGTCGACCATAACCAAGACCCGGTCGGCCAGCGATGCCAGTTCGGAGGCGTCGGTAGACGTGAACGCCACAGCGACACCGCTGTCAGCTGCCTCCTCGAGCCGACGGTAGATGTCTAGGCGGGAGCGCACGTCCACGCCCTCCGTCGGTGCTTCCACCAGGAGCACAGCCGGACTCCGTACCAACGCCCGGCCGATAGCCAGCTTCTGCTGGTTCCCACCCGACAGTGACTCTGCCGGCTGCTCGATGGATCCGAACGCCAAACCGTGCTCCCGTGTGTGCGCCCGCACCCGGGCCTCTTCGACCGCGCGCACGATCCACCATCTCCTGGCGATGCGCCCAACGAGGCTCAGCCCGTAATTCTCGCGGATGGACAGTCCCTGAAATAGTGACTCCCTCCGCCTGTCCGAGCTGACAATGACAGCCCCGGCCCGCGATGCCTCGGGAACGCTGCCCACCACCCGGTCACTGATGGACAACATGCTCGCGCCGCTGTGGCACCGCTCACCGCCGAGCGTCCGAAGCAGTTCCCCCTGGCCGTGACCCGCCGGCCCCCCGATACCGACGATCTCTCCTCGCCGGACGGTGACATCGAAAGCAGCATCACCCAAGGACAGGCCTCGTGCCGTCAGCGCCGTAGCGCTGTCGTCGCCCGCCGCGTCGCGGGATGCTTTGGTGAACGCCGCCACTTCGTGGCCGGCCATGGCCTCGACGAGTTTCGGCTCGTCCACCTGGTCACTCGCACCTGCCCACACCACCTGACCATCACGTAACACCGAGATGTCGTCACATGTTGCCAGCACTTCCCGCAGCCGATGACTGACGATGATGACGCACGCACCGCGCCGGGTGGCCAGCCTTACGATCTCGTCGAAGACCGCGACCTGTCGCTCGTCGAGGACAGAGGTCGCCTCGTCGAACAGCAGGATATCCGTCTCGAGCGAAGCGACGGCGATGATCTCGGCGACCCTCCTGACGCTGTTGGAGAGATCAGCCACGGGTCTCCGGCCTGCCACGGGAATGCCGTAGGACCGGAGCGCCTTGAGGATCCCAGAAATCTTGTGCGCGCCCCCCTCGGTTCGCGTGGCGATCAGCCGAATGTTCTCCTCGAGGGTGAGCTCATCGATCAACGTGCCATCCTGAAACACACTGCCGACGCTTACCCGCCGGCTCGGCACACGGTCTGCACGCATCGGGCTGGTGATTGCTCCGGCATCGGGGCCGTGAAGTCCGGTCACGAGCTTGACCAGTGTGGACTTGCCCGAGCCGTTCTCGCCCACCAACCCGTGAACGGTACCAACCCCGAACTTCAAGCTCACATTGCGAAGCGCCACAGTGGAGCCGAAGACCTTGGTGACGCCCCTGAGCTCCAGGGCACAACGGTGATCGTCGACCCGGCGGTCTGTGGTCCCATCTGGAGTCATCGCAGGCTCCGCCGCGCCGCTCGCGCGTGACGCTGTGTCGAGTGCCCCCATTGCCTCGTCAACCACCATGCTCCTCTCCATCCCCGCCACGCTTATCGTCTGCCACACGGCAATGACCGTCGGCACTGGGGCGAAGTAATCGCCCGGGTCGACACCCACTCCACCCCAGCACTCGACTCATTCGCCTTCCGGCCCTAGTGCCTGAAGACCCAGTTCACGACGGCAGAGGGCATCCCCGGGATTGTCGGAACCCGGGTGTGCGGTGCTAACGCTGAGTTGTACAGATTCGCGGCTACTGGGTATTCGACCACCGGGAAGTTCACCTCGTTCGGGACGGACTGGCCACCAATCTTGTCCATCAACACGGACACGGCCACCGGGGCGTCCACCGCACCGTAGTAACTCGAGAAGTCCATTGGGAACGACTTGTTGGCCCCGATCCAGGCTTGGACGTCGTCGTTCTCTTGGCCCCATCCGATCAGGGCCGGAACCGGCAGGTGCGCATTCTGGTACGTCGAGATGACAGTCGTGAAGGTGGCGTCGTCGTAGAGGATGGCGTTCACCTTCTTGCCACTGGAGATGAGGGCACTGGTCGCCGAAACGTTACCACCCTCGGTCCAATCGGTGAGGGACGTGTCCACGGCGTGAATGTTCGGCTGGTGCTGTGCGAACCACTGCTTGGCACACGAGAGCCAACCACGCTCCAAGGGAGAGGTGCCGCCGAATCCGTACGCTTGGGCGTTACCGGCGACACCAGTGTAGAGCGCCACGTTGCCGCCCTTGCTCCCGAGCGCCTTCGCAGCCCCCTGGGCGAGCGCCTGCCCAAGCTGGCAGTAGCTGACGGCCACCTGCGATGCGACGACCCCTTTGCCCGACGGGCCCATGATGTCTTGGTAGAGGACGACAGGGATCCCGGCGGACGTCGCCGCCTGATACGTGGCCTTCGCCGCAGTACCGAACACGTCGAACGACACGATGCCTGTGACCCCTTGAGAGATCATGGCGTGAATCTGCGACGTCGTCGTGCTGATGTCGGCATTGTTGGTGTCGATGATGATCTTGCCGATCTGCGGGTACGTCAACGCCTCGAGGATCGTCGACATCTCGACCATGTCCACCCACCCGTCCGGGGGGACCGCGGAAAGGATGCCAAGTGTGTCCTTGCCCGAACCGACTGTGCAGGACCCAGCCGTGAAACAGTGTTCGGCCAGCGCCTCCTTCGCACTCGTCCACTTTGTTGCCGCCAGTCGGTCCATCCCGTTGACCACGTATTTCGACAGGCCCGGGGGAACGGGGCCTCCCCAGTAGATCTGCTTCAGGATGGCAGACTGCTCGGCCGCCGTCGCCTTCGGCGCGCCGGACAGCACGTTGGACGACCCGCTGGCCCTGACGGCCGACGATGACGAACTGGTCGACCCACATGCCGCCACCAGTGTTCCTGCCGCGGCCAACACGGCGATGGGCCGCCACCAGATGCGGCGCGCCACGCGCCGAGGCTGTCGCTGACTTGGTTGCTCCATGGTACCGTATCCCTTTCCTCGCTTCACTGGATCTGTGCTTCGCTACCCTCTAGCTGGCCATGCTCTGCGCGGAGCCCGCGGCCGTCGCCGTCTGTCTCGCCGACCCTACGTGACCGCTTTGTCCGCCATCGTCGAATCGGGCTGTCGCTGCCGCCCACCATGGCCACGACCGCACCCACGATGATCACGCCCTCGATGATGTTCTGGAAGCCGGTCGACAACCCGAACGCTAAGATGTCCTGCTCCACGACAATGAGGAATGCGGCCCCGGCAACGGTGGCGCCTGGATGGAGCCGGCCGCCAGTCAGTGACGCTCCCCCCAGGATCACAGCGACGATGGTCCCGAACTGGTAGACGGTCCCCATGTCCGTCGTCGGCGTCCTCACCACGCCGACGAGGCAGATCCCGGCGAACGCATAGACGACACCACCGAACACGTAGGCACTGAACCGGTACCGCCGGTAGTGAATGCCCTGGAAGTAGCTGGCGACGGAGCTGACGCTCGCCGCTGTCAGGTGCCTCCCCGGGGTCGTGTGGGCGATCACCATCGCGACAACGAACATGAGGAGGACGGCCATGCCCAGCACGATGCTGAACCCGTCCCAATTGTGAAGGAGGAAGTTGCTCCACGCCTGTGGGCTGGGTGTGCCTTCGGCAGAGTTGGTCCACACGGTGGCCAGACCGAGCATGCCCTCGTAGGTGGCGAGGGTCGCCACCATCGAGTCCAGCCCCAGGACCTCGACCAGCACACCGTTGAGCGCCCCCGCTCCGACGCCGATCAGGATTGCGACGACCAGACCGAGCCACAGGGAACCACCTGGCCCGTTCCCGATGAATCCGACTGCCAGGCCCGACAGGGTGATCACGGAACCCGGGCTCAAGTCGATACCGCCCGTACCGATCACGAACGACTGGCCGATGGCGGCGATGATCAAGACCCCGATGAGCGGGGTGAGGGTCGACCGCGACGCGTAGGACAGATAGTGAGGGAACAAGCCGATGCTGATCGCGACCCAGACCACCGCGATGACCCATGCAGTCACGACCGGACCCACCCGCCAGCGGAGATCGACCCAGCTGCCTCGTGCTGGTCGACCGCACTCCCCGACCTCTCGGTCAAGCGCTCCTTCGGCCCGCACTCGGTCCGTTTGGGTCGGGATCACTGCCGCTGCATTCCGGGCCGTTCCATGCCGCACGAGGTACTTCAGCCGGCCTGGCGAGACGAGTCAGTACTGGCGGCTATTGGCAAGTCGAGGTCATGCTCGAAACCACCCGACGAACCGGTGACTGCCATATAGTGCGTAGGGCGTCGCTCAGATGCTTGCATGTGTCTCCTCCCCAGGCAGGCTCCGACTCCACACACCCATCTCTGCCGCCAGAGCCCTCTGCCCTTTACGACTATATCTTCCCGTACATCCGGTCGTCAAGAGGTACTTATCTCCAGTTGTTTCCGGTTCTGCTCCGTCTTCCTCGCTTTCGCGCACCGGCGGTGATCAGGGGTGTCCGTGCGTCTGGCTCCGTGCTCAGTAGGTCGCCCTGCCCCCCGTCAGGTCGAATACCGACCCCGTGGTGAACGAGCACTCCTCTGAGCAGATCCACGCTACCATGGCCGCAACCTCCTCGGCACGCCCGAAGCGACGCATCGGGATCTTCGCCAGCAGGGCCTGGCGCAGGTCGGAAGTCATCTGCTCGCTGAACGGCCCTTCGATGACGGTCGGGGTGATGGCGTTCACCGTGATCCCGTCGGTGGCCACCTCCTTCGCCAATGCCTTGGTGAAGGCGATCACCCCGGCCTTGGCCGCGCTGTAGGCGGCCTGGCCCGGGTTGCCCTCCTTGCCGGCGATGGAGGAGATGTTCACCACGCTGCCGCGGCCGTGCCTCCGCAGGTACGGTAGAACTGCTTTGCAACTCACGAACGTCCCCGTGAGGTTCACGTCGACGACTCGTCGCCACTCGCCGACGTCGAGGGCCGCCACGGCGGTCTCCGATCCGAGGATGCCTGCACAGTTCACCAGTCCGGCCAACCGGTCGTCGACCTCGGCGAGTACAGCCTGCCACTGGGCTTCGTCGGTCACGTCCATCACGGCCGACAACGCCCCCGGAATGTCTCTCGCCGACTCCTCGACCGACGGATCCAGGTCGACGCAAAGCGTACTGTGCCCATCTCGTGCGAACCTCGACGCTACGGCGAGGCCGATCCCTCGGGCCGCGCCTGTCACCACGAAGACCTCACCCCTGGCGCGGTCGCTCTGACTCATCGAACCTCCTCGCTGGTCGACACCGCCCCTCCAAGTGCACCGACAGCCAACGCCGCTTCGATGCGCTCGTCGCTCCAGCCAGCCCCCCGCATAACCGTCAGTGTGTGCTCGCCGAGCCTCGGCGCTGGCAGTGGATCTACCACTCCCGCCGTTGGCGAGAACCGGATGGGCATGGCCATGCTCGGGCTCGGGTCCGTAGCATCCATCCCTGTGCCGAGCAAGCCACGTTGGCAGATGTTCGGATCCGTTGGCAACTCCTGGAGGTCGTAGACCGGCGCGAAACACACCTCGCTGGTGGAGAACAGCGCTTCCCACCTCGAGCGCGGACGTCGGGCAATAGCGTCGGCGAGCGCCCTTCTCACTGCTAGCCGTCCCGCGTCTGGAGGTGGGCGTTCGCCGCACCCCTCGTCTTCCACAAGCTTCCAAAGCTCGTCCTTGAACCGTTGCTCGTACGGGTCCAAGCTGATGAACTGACCATCCGCCGTCTCGTAGACGCCAAGCTCCCAGTCGTTGCCGGGCAGTCGCTCGCCCTCCACGAGGTGCCGGTCGTCGGCGCCCGCACCGGGTTGCTCACCAGGGAACAGCTCCTCAGCAAACCGCAACCCCTGTAGGGACACCATCGAGTCCGTCATCGAGACGTCGACGAACCTGCCCTCGCCTGAGGCTCGCGCACCGACGAGGGCAGCCAGCACACCGACCGCCCCCATCAAGCCTCCACCGGCCATGTCGGCGATCGTGACCCGCGGAGCGATGGGCGCCCCCCTCGTGTCGCGCATGGCACCCAGCGCCCCGGATAGACTCAGATAGTTGATGTCGTGACCGGCGCGGCCCGCATAGGGGCCTTCTTGGCCGAAACCACTGATGGCACACCACACCAGCGCCCGTGTGCGGCGCCGACACGCGTCCCAGCCACATCCCAGTCGATCCAGGACCCCGGGACGATTGCCGTCAATCACCACATCGGCGGACCCGGCCAGGTCCAGGAAGGCCGTGCTGCCTTCGGGATGCTTCAGGTCGATGGCCACACTGCGCTTGTTCTGGTTGTACAGGTGGAATACCGTGCTCATGCCCCCTCGACGGGGCCAGTTCTCGCGAATGTAGTCCCCGCGTCCAGGCTGCTCGACCTTCACGACATCGGCACCCATCCCGGCGAGCAGCCACGTCGCATACGGTCCGGGCAGCAACCGCGTCATATCCAGGACTCGGATGCCGTCGAGCGCAGGAATCGTCACCGCCAACCCCCTTCGGATCGGACCGCCGGATCGTCGTCCGTAGGGAACTCCCACAGGATGTGCTCGGCCACCGCCACGATCTCCCCGCGCTGGTTCGACGCCTCGACCTTGCTCAGGTACTGGCGCTTCAGGGGCAAGTGGTCCACGACCTCGTACCGGACGGTGACTGTGTCCCCGATCATGACCGCGCGCACGAACCGAACGTGGTCGTACCCGTAGGACAATGTGTCGACCTGGGCGACCCGACACCAAGCTGTCGACGCGGCAGACATCAGTCCGAGGAGGAGCACGCCGTGAGCGACTCGCTGGCCGACCGGCTGGTGCCGGGCGTACTCAGCATCGACATGGATCGGAGAGAAGTCACCTGTAATTCCGGCGAACTGATAGATGTCGGACTCGCTGACCGTCTTCGTCACCGTGACGGGTGGAGCCCAGCCGTCACCCGACACCCGCACCAACATGTCTCCCGGATCGGAGCTCGCCGACGTGCTCATCCCTCGATCCTCCTGAAGACCTCACGCGCGATGCGGTTCCGTTGTACCTCAACGCTGCCTCCGGCGATCATCCAGCCACGGGTCCGTTTGAACAGGTATTCGACAGCTGACTCGCTCCCGAAGCCGTACCCGCCGTAGATCTGCAGTGCCTGGTGTGCCGCCTCGAACCCCACCTCATTGGCCGCGCACTTGGCAATCGACACGTTGTCACCGTCCGGAACACCATCCGTCAGCTCGCAGGCCGCTCGGTACAGGAGCAACCGTGCCGCGTCCAGGCGGATGCGGAGGTCCGCCACGCGCCACCGCAGGCCCTGGAACTCCGTCAGCCGCTGGCCGCCGACCGACCGCTCGGTCATGTAGCGGGTTGCCAGGTGAAATGCCAGCTCGCCGAACGCGTACGAACGCGTAGCATTCCCAAGGCGCTCGATATTGAAGATCGGCATCATGCGGCGGATGCCGTCGCGGTCCAGAAGGACGTAATCGACGGGCACGCGACAGTGGTCCATGTGCAGCGAGCAGTAGACCTCACCGGACATGAACCGTTCCGTCTTTCCCCGAGCGAACCCGGGAGCGTCGGCCGGCACCACAACCGCGCCCACGTCCTGCCGCTCGGGGCCGAAGCGGCACCACACAACATAGTGGGTGGCGTGCGGCCCGTTGGAATTGAACTGCTTGGCGCCATCGAGCACCACGTCGCGCCCTTCGCGCCTGGCCCTGGTCCGCAGCGACGCCAGACCAGATCCCGCATCGGGCTCGGACATACCAACCGTCGCCAGTGCCTCCCCGGCAAGCACCGGCTTCAGCACATCGACCACCACCCGTTCGCTGCCGAAAGCTGCAATCTGGCGCATCGCACCGAAATTGGTCGCTTGGACCGCATCGGCCAGGTGGGGCGCCACACGCCCGACCGATTCGAGCACCACCAACGCATCCAGAAGCGAGCCACCCTGGCCACCAATCTCTTCGGGGACGTCGATGCCCGTGAGGCCGTGCTTGCCCAACTCGGTGCCAAACGACCACGGGAATCGACCGGCCTCTTCCCAGGAGACGAACGGGTCGGGGGCCGACTGCCGAGCCAGTTCCGTTGCCAATTCAGCCAACGCCCGTTGCTCGCTGCTCAGGCGGAAGTCCACAGCTCGGCCTCCCCTGCCACCTTCTGCTTGGATAGCACGCAACCGTGCTGCACCGCTGCGCTCGCTGCAACGACCAGCTCTTCGGGCCAGGTGAACACTGGCATCCCGGCTCGGCCGTAGATCCCCATCGCTTCCGGAGCAAGGGCGGGCGAGCCGAGCCGCGCTACCAGGAACGGCACTCCTGGATGGGAATGGAGCTCCACCAGGTCGGTAGCCATCGCTGCCGCCCCGGGGTCGGCATTGGTGCTGAGTTGCACCAAGACGAGATCGACAGCGCCGCTACGGCGCAGGACGTCGACCACGTCGCGCACTAGGTGTGGGCGCTCAACACCGACGGCCGTCACGTCGACGGGATTGGTCACGGCGCTGAACTCGGGTAGCACACCGAGCAGAGCCTGTTGCACCTTCACGTCCAGGGTCGGCACCTCGAGCCCGGCAGCAACACACCGGTCGGCCAGCAACGAGCATGCACCGCCCGACATTGAGACGATGCCGACACGCTGGCCCGTCACCGGACCGAGGGTCATCACTCCTTTGGCAGCCACGAATAGGTCCGGGAGCCCATCGACGCGGATGATCCCGTGTCGGCGGAAGAACGCGTCGTAGCTGCTGTCCACACCGGTCATCGCACCTGTGTGAGACGCTGCTGCCTTTCTACCGGCCTCCGAGCGCCCCGTCTTCACAGCGATGAGCGGCTTCCCTGCGTCGTGGGCCCGGGCCACCGCTGCGGCGAACGCAGCGGGGCGCCGGATCCCCTCGATGAAGAGGCAGATGATCTCGCAGCTCGAATCATCGGCAAGGTGAGCGACGAAATCTTCGATCCCCAGGTCGGCTTCGTTCCCGACGCTGATCCAGTGGCTGAGTCCCACGCCGAAGTCAGCTGTACGGCTAAACAGCGAGCTGGCGATGGCTCCACTCTGGGAGACCAGTGCCACGGGGCCGGACAGCAAGCCGTCTCTCTCGAGCGCCATGCCGAAGGTAGCGAACAGCTTTCGGCTCGGCGCGGCGATCCCAATCGTGTTCGGCCCGATGATCCGGACGTTCCCCGCGGTGTCGACAAGCTGGGATTGCGCTTCTGCACCCGGCGGACCGGCTTCGGCGAACCCCGAGGAATAGACGATCGCGTAGGAGACACCGGCCGACGCGCACTCCCGGACCACGGCGGCCACGGCCGACGCCGGCACGGCGATGCACGCCAAATCCACCGGCCGACGCACGTCAGCTACGCTCGGGACACTTGTAACATCGTCCGCGTCCATTGCCTTCGGGTTGACGACGAGGATCTCGCCACCAAAGTCGCCTTGGCGCAGGTAGCGCAGGATCCGCCCACCGACTTTCCGCTCGTCGCTGCTCCCCCCGACCACTACCACGCGCCTTGGTGCAAACAGCCGGTGCAGATCAGGAAACTCGACGTCCTCCTCTTCGGGGGCTGCCGGCTCCAGTACACAGACAGCATCGGCAACGAAGGCGCCTCGCTCATTCACGAACACTGGATTCATGTCGAGCTCAGCGATCTCCGGGATGGCGGTGGCCACTTCGCCGACCACTATCAGCAGGCGTGCCAATGCTTCGCTGTCCACCCGAGCACGTCCGCGGTAGCCGCCGAGGACCCGGGCTACACGCAGTTGCGCGATGAGGTCCATCGCCTCATCCAGGGCAACCGGCGCCATTGCGAGTGCCCGGTCCTGCGTCACTTCGATCAGCTCGCCGCCGGCCGCCACCATCAGGATCACCCCGAGCGGATCGAGCCGTACGCCAACTGCCATCTCGACGCCCGTCAACTGTTGCTGAACGCTGAGCTCAGCCTCGGGCAAGCCCATCTCGCTCGCCCTCCGCAGAAGCTCCGAGGCCGCCTGCTCCACGTCTTCGGCCGACTGCAGGCCAGTGCGAACGAATCCCAGGTCCGACTTGTGGAGTATCCCAGGACAGAGAAGCTTTACCACGGTAAGGCCGCCAAGAGACCGGGCGGCCACACCCGCTTCTCGGGCATTCCGGCACGTGATCGCTGACCCGAAGGGCACGACCTCCCCCAGCCATCGGCGGACCTCGTGCTCCGACATACTCGTCGTGCCCGACGCCAGGTGCTGCTGCGCCAGCGATCGGAGCCGCTTGCTCTCGGTGCGGGTAATGGCCCCACCGCCACTTGCGCTGCCAACCATCACACTGTGCTCACGATGACGTTCTTGACCTGCAAGAACTCGTCCAATCCTTCGAGCCCGAGCTCACGCCCGAGCCCACTCTGCTTGTAGCCACCGAATGGCGCGTACACGTGACTCACCTTCGTGGTGTTGATGGTCACCGTGCCCGCCTGGAGCACGGCAGCCACCCGGTGAGCGAGCGCGAGGTCCCTGGTCCACACGGTGGCGGCCAGGCCATACCTCGATGCGTTGACGCGCCGGACGACCTCGTCTTCGTCATCGAACTGCTCGACGACCACCACCGGACCGAACACTTCCTCCGTGACGATCTCCATGTCGTCTTTGACACCGGTGATCACGGTGGGCTCCACGAAGTTCCCCGCGGCCAGCATGGGGTCCGACGGGCGGCCTCCGCCGCAGACGATCCGGGCCCCGTCGGCCTTCGCCCGTTCAATGAACCGGAGCACGGTGTCGACCTGGGCGGGCGAGATCAGAGGGCCCAGCGTCACAGCGTCATCGAAGGGGCTACCCATCTTGAGCTGCCCGACTCGGTCGACGAAGCGATCGAGGAACTCGTCGTAGCGTGATCGCTGCACCAGGATCCGGCTTCGGGCCGTGCACATCTGTCCCGCGTTCGAGAACATGGCGGGCACCGAGCCGGAGATGGCTGCGTCCATCTCTGCATCAGCGAACACCAGCGACGGCGACTTCCCACCGAGCTCGAGCGAGACCTTGGCAAGGTTCGGTGCAGCCCGCTGCAACACGTGGATTCCCGTGGCCGTCGAACCCGTGAAACTGACCTTGCGAACTCCTGGGTGTGCCGCCAGGTGGTCACCCAACTGGCCGCCCGGGCCGGGGACCACGTTGAGTATGCCCCCGGGTAAGCCGGCCTCTTCCAACAGGTCGGCCATGATGAGCACCGACAGCGGTGTGGCGCTGGCAGGTTTGACGACCAGGGCGTTCCCTGCCGCCAGGCCAGCAGCGATCTTCCATGACGAGAGCACGATCGGGTTGTTCCACGGCGTGATCAGGCCGCAAACGCCGTACGGCTCCCGAAGCGAGTAATCGAGCAACCCCGATCCGATCGGAATGCTGGCACCCCGCAAATGCGTGGACAACGAGGCGAAGTAGGCGAATGCATCTGCCGCCAATTCGACATTGTGACGGCACTCTGCCAAGGGACGGCCGACGTTGCGGGCCTCGAGTGCACCGATCTCCTCCGTACGCGCGCGCAACGTGGAGGCAACCTGGCCCAGGACGGCCGCCCGGTCCAGGGGACGCCCCGTCGCCCATCCGGAACCATCAAAGGCGGCAGCTGCCGCGAAGACCGCGTCGTCGAGGTCGTCGGTCGTGCCCATTTCGACAGTAGCGAACGGCTGACCAGACCAGGGTTCGACAAGAACCGATTGCTCGCCACGCCCAGCCCGGCGCTCGCCACCGACGACCATGCGGAACGCGTGCAGGCGATCGGTCGTCGCTGGTTCATTCGGCATTTCTGACCCTTTCCGCTGCAGCGTCGACCGCGATCCCTGACCCGAACAACTCGTTGATCTCCCAGGCACCGGTGGTCGGGACATTCTCCCGGGAGCAAGGGACATCGATCACCCATGGCTTGCGTGATGCAAGCGCCTCAGCAATCAGAGGTCCAAGCTGATCGGCGCGTTCCACCCGCGCCCCCACGCCCCCAACGGCGCTGGCCAGTGCCGCATAGTCCGTGCGGCTCGCGTCAAAGCTCGAGCCGTAATCACTCCCGAAGTGCCGGCCCTGCATCCCACTGATTGTGGCGTAGGTTCCGTTGTTCATCACGACCCACACGACCGGGATTCGCTCCTCGACGGCAGTGACCACGACAGCTGGGTTGGCCAGGAATGCACCATCACCGACCATTGCGATCACCGACCGTTCCGGCGCCGCCAAAGCCACGCCGAGCGCGGCCGCTGGCCCGAAGCCCATGGTGGCGTAGCCGCCGGCGACCACGAACCGCCCCGGCGCGTCGAGGCAGACTTGCTGGCCCACCCCGTTCTTGTTCCAGCCGGTGTCGCCCACTAGGACGATGTTGCCTGACGCCATCAGCCGCTCGACTTCGGCCAGCACCCGCTCTGGTCGAAGGGGCATGTCGTCAGCCGCCCGGGCGGGGGCCAGCTGATCGGCGAACTGCCGCTTCAGGTCCCGCAGCGCGCTGGGTAGCTCCACTATGACCGTCTGCGTAGCCATCCGGGCCAGGACGCGCTCGGCTACCGCTACGGCGAAGGCATCAGCCGGAGCGCACACCCCGAGAGCAGCAGGATAGCTCCGGCCGATCTCGGAAGCGTCCTCGTGACTATGCACGAGCCGCGTGGGTGGGATGGCAAAGGTCTTGCCCGGCTCCCAGGAACTGGCATCGAGTTCCGAGAAGGTGGCACCCACGGCGAACAGCACATCTGCCTCTCGACAGGCGGCGTTGGCAGCCGGCGTCCCCCAGAAGCCGGACATCCCCACACACAAGGGGTGCGAGTCGGGAACGGCCCCCTTCGCCATCAAGGCGTAGGCCAGTGGCGCTCCCAACGCCTCGGCCAGCACCACCAACGCGCCGCCAGCCCGGCGCCGGCCGGCCTCTTCGCCGGCGTAGATGACGGGACGTCGCGCAGACAACAACAGGTCGGCAGTGACCTCCGCCATCCCGGGATCGATAGTTGTCGCCGAGCGGATCACGCGCGGGACGAACTCGTCCGGGATCTCCACGGGCGACGAGAACACATCCATAGCCACGTCAACTAGGACGGGGCCCGGGCGCCCGCTGCGCGCCACGACGAAGGCGGCGTCGAGGGCGGGGACCAGCGCCTCAGGACGCTCCACGCGCCAGACACGCTTGCACCATGGTCGGTACGCCTCTGACTGACTGGCGTCGGCATGCAGCGTCGTCTCCATGTGTGCATGTCGGCCCTGGAAGTAGCTCTGCACGTTCCCGGCAACGACGACCATCGGGACATCGTCAAGACATGCATTGGCAACTCCGGTCAGGGCATTGGTCATGCCGGGCCCCAGGTGGCACAGGACAACCTGCGGCTCGCCCGTCACCCGGGCATAGCCATCGGCGGCATGCGCAGCCGCCTGTTCATGATGCACGCCGACGAAGCGGATCTTCGAGGACTCCAGCGCAGCGAGTGCCGGCACGATCGTGTGACCGCACAGTCCGAAGACATGCTCCACACCGTGCGCGGCAAGGACTCGGACCAACGCCTGAGCACCACTTCTCTTCGTCACCTTCAGCCTCCCCCACGGAACTGCACATATCATACTAACAACCGGACCACCTGTCTACCGGATGGTGTGAAACCTGGCGTCGCGACCACAGGGAGATTCAGGAAGAAGACCGTTCGATGGCCGCAGGCAACGGGAGCGGATGACGGCAGGCAGCAGCGGACCGCCACCATCAAGCGGCCCACGGGCGAAGCGAAGAGGGAGTGGACAAGCACAGGCGCCATCCCGCGCGCCGTGATGCCTCAGGCCAGGTGCGACCGGAGGTCGCGAACGTCCCCCACGATGTCAAGATGGACCCTGAACTCGTAGATATCACCCCGGTACCAGGATTGGACGAACTCGCACGGTTGGCCGTCCTTCTTGAGCAGCAACCGCTCGACGAAGAGCACCGGTGCCCCGAACTCGACGTCAAGAGCGCGTGAGACTTGAACGTCGGCGAGTTGTGCCCGGATCGACTGGGTCGCCCCACCGAACACGATGCCCTTCTGCTCGAGCAGGGTCATCATGCCGACGCGCTTCAGTTCCTTCTCGCTGATGAGATCGTTGAGCGGCGGCGGCAGGTGGTTCACGGTATACGCGAACGGGCGGTGGTCCATCGTCCGCGTGCGTCGCACCACAGTGGCGCGCGGTACTTCGAGACCCAGCGCTTCGGCGATTCGCTGCTGAACCGGCGCATCCCTCTGCACCTCGACCCTGAGGATCCCCGCCCGAGTCGTCTCACTGATGAGGTCCCGCAGCGACCCACGGAATCGTAAGCCGAGCGAATGGGCCACGCTGGCGTTGACGAAGGTCCCACGACCCTGTTGGCGGCTCACCACCCCTTCGCGGACGAGTTCGCCGACCGCTTGGCGGACGGTGGCCCTGCTCACCCCGAACTCGGCGGCCAATTCGTCCTCGGAGACGAGCCGATGCCCGGGCGGGTAAACTCCGTCGATCATCCGCTGTCGGAGCACGCCGAAGACCTGGTAGTAGAGAGGGACGGGGGAACCCGCGTCGGTCATGACGCTGGCCGCCACTTTGTTTCCGTCCGCCCGCAGATCCGCGTTCGGCCGACCATCGTCACGAACCATGGACCCTCGCTCCTTTGCCAACGAGTCGCGATCGACTCTCGCTAGCAGTACGCCGCGGCTCGCGGTGGGGACATGCCAGCGCCGCCCGCATCCTGGTGCACGGGCGCCGGCTCACGCCCATGGCGCGCCCACCATGAAGCCACCGTCTACGACCAGCGTGGCGCCGGTGACGAATGCCGCCGCCGGCGATGCCAGGAGCACGACCGCGTCGGCGATCTCCGATGGGAATGCCATCCGGCCCATCGGTGTCTTGCGCCCAATAGCCTCGACATCGATCCGACCCTCAGCGTCGAGCAACGCTGTCATGTCCGTCTCCACGTAGCCTGGGGCAACGGCATTACATCGAATTGCGGGACCCCATTCGGCCGCCAACACCTTCGTCAGGGCTACGACACCGGCTTTGGCCGCAGCATAGGCCGCACGCATCGGCGATCCCGTGACCCCACCGACCATCGAGGAGACGTTGACGATGGCCCCTCCTGCAGCGATTCCTTTCTCGGCCGTCCCGAGCATGATCCGGCCGAACGCCTGTGAGCACAGGAACGTCGCCGTCAGGTTCGTGTCCAGGCATGTCTGCCACTCCTCGATCGACACGTCCAATGTCGGCTTCGCCTGTGCCATCCCGGCGTTGTTGACCAGCAGGTCGACCCGCCCGAACCGTTGGGCGGCCTCCGCTGCCAGCCGCGCCGTTCCTGCCAACGTCGTGACGTCGGCGGGAACGCCGTATGCCCGTCGACCCAGGGCGTGGACAGCGACCTCGACCCGTTCGGGGTCGCGCCCGTTCACAACCACGGTGACACCGTGCTCGGTCAACCGGGTAGCGATGGCCAGACCGATGCCCCGAGTCGAACCCGTCACGACGGCGACCTGCTCTGCCAACGGGCGTCCCACGTCCCTCCTCGCGTCGTCTCTGAGTAGAGTAACATAATGACCTTCGGTTGCTCGGTTGACCGTATGATGTAGTTGTCACTTGTTCGACTCGAGATTGCCCCAGGATCGGGCCGGTCAGCGTCGGGTCTCGAGCGACCGGCCTCTGCGTCCTCCGGGTCGCCCAGAATGTGCGGGACTACCAAGGCTTCCGACTGACGCGCCATTTGCAAAGAGGTCGCTCTGGAACCCACGCGATCGCCAAAGCGCTCTCCGCGCTGGCACCGGGACATCGTGCCCGAGCCGAGAGCCGATAACCGCCCAGGCATCGCGACGTCGAGGATCATTCATACGAGAAGAAGCCCCTGCCCGACTTCCGGCCCACATATCCCTGCTCGACCATGGTCCGCAAGAGAGTCGGAGGAGCGAAACGCGGGCCCAGTGCCACGGACAGGTAATCGGCGATGGCAAGCCGCACGTCCAAACCGACCAGGTCTGTGAGGTGGAGCGGCCCGATGGGATGCTTGTATCCCAACGTCATCGCCTTGTCGATGTCCTCCGGCGTGGCGACGCCCTCCTCGACCATTCGAATCGCTTCCAGCCCGAGCATTACACCGAGTCGGCTGCTGGCGAAGCCCGGCGCGTCACGAACGAGCACCGGTTCCTTCCCGATCAGTTGCACACTTGTCACGGCCCGGTCCCGGAACTCGGGCGCAGTGCACGGCCCCACCACCACCTCCACCATCAGACTTGCCGGGACGGGATTGAAGAAGTGCAGGCCCAGAAATCGCTCCGGGTGTTCGAGCACCTGGCCCAGCTCACCTACCGAGATGCTGCTCGTGTTGGTCGCCAGCACGGTATCGGCCGCCACGACTGCTTCGACCGCTCCCAACACGCCTATCTTGACCGCCGGCACCTCGGGCACCGCTTCCACGACAAGGGCGCTCGCGGCCACGGCGGCCAAGTCGGTCCCCACTTGCAACCGGCGCTCCACCTGGTCCGGAGCGCCGTCGAGCTGGCCACGGTAATGCGTCTGCTGGAGCAGCGTCCGTAGCCGCTCCACGCTGCGAGGCAGCACGTCTTCGCCCACGTCGACCAGTGCGACCCGGCTGCCGGCCACCAGAAACGCATGGGCGATCCCGGTGCCCATGGCCCCAGCGCCAACGACGCCGACGGACGCAGGTGCACCATTGGGTCGACCACCGACCGTCACGCCCGGACCTCCATGCTCTCCTCCATCAGGCTCTCCTCTCGAGGAATGCCGTCATGCGCCAACGTTTCTCCTCAGTCTCGAACAAGACAGCCTGCGCCACGTCGTCGAACCTGGGATGGGCTTCGGCCGGGGCCGCCAGGGCCAGTTTGGTGAGCTGGATAGCCAGCGGTACACCGCGGGATATGCGCTCCACCAGCTCCTCTGCCGCCGATATCAGATCATCAGGTTCGACCACCGAGCTGACCAGCCCCGTGCGCAGCGCGTCGGCAGCGTCGAGGACCCGGCCGGCCAGGAGCACCTCACGCGCCACGGTGGTACCGACTAACTCGCGCAACCGCCAACACGCCCCGGCAGCGGGCATGATGCCCAGGCTTACCTCGGGGTTGCCGAAGCGCGCCGAACTCGAAGCCACCCGGAAATCGCACGCGTACGCCAGCTCCGCGCCACCGCCGATGGCGGGCCCGTTCACTGCGGCTACGGTCGGCATCGGCAGATGGGCCAAGCGATCGAAGAGACCGCTGTTGATCCCCCGCAGGGCGTCGGCCCGACCCCGCTCGCGCATTTCTCTCAGGTCGGCTCCGCTGGCGAACACCGTTCCGGCACCGGTGACGATAAGCGCACTCGGCCGGTCCTCGAGGCGGGCGCACAGATCGTGCAGCTCGGCTACCATCACCGCATCGATGGCATTGCGCACGTCGGCACGCCATAGTGTTACCTGGACATGGGTGCCGTGATGGTCGACCTTGATGGTCTTGTAGCTTGCATCCTCGGCCATCAAGACCTCCGTCAAATTCGCTCGAACACGGCCGCCCGGCCTTGACCACCGCCGATGCACATCGTTTCCAGCCCATAGCGCGCCTGAAGACGGTCCATCTCGTGCAGCATGGTGGCCGGCATCCTGGCACCCGTCGCGCCGAAGGGGTGCCCGAGCGAGATACCCGAGCCGTTCACGTTCATGCGGGCGAAGTCGTGGCTGCCGAAACGCCAGTCCCGCGTGAGCGCCAGGACCTGGGCAGCGAGCGCCTCGTTGAACTCGATCAAGTCCATGTCTGCCATCGCCAACCCGGCCCGTCCCAGCGCTGCCTGTGTCGCTGGGACCGGTCCGAGGCCCCATCCGGCCCGGCTCGACGCCGACCACCGCCCACGACACCAGGCGAGCCAGTGGCCGCAGACCAGCAGTCTCCGCACAATTCGGGTCGGTAACGATACAAGCCGCGCTGGCGTCGTGCTACTCAATGCCGTTGCCCGCCGTGACCGTCGACGACAAATCGACGACATGGCGCGCCCGGCGCGACCGAGCCAGTTTCTGTAGAGTACAGTCTCGCCGGGATGCTCGTCGGCATCGACCATCTCCGTGCCAGACCGGGTACAAACGGGCACCGGCACAATCTCTGCAGCGAAGCGCCCGGCGTCCTGCGCCGACACCGCCCGGCGGTGCGACTCGACGGCCAGGGTGTCCTCTTCCTCACGACTGTTGCCGTAGTCGGCCCGTAACCGTTTGGCCGTTTCAATCATGCCGCCGGGGACCGGCTGGTGGATCTCTCCGGCAGTGACGCGAGCTCTCGCCAAACGATCGTGCAAACCGACGCCCTCTCCTCTCGTACCCCATCGCAGTGCCGGGGCGTAGTGCTCGACCTGGCTCATCCTCTTTACACCGCCGACGATCACAACGTAGCTTACCCCGGTCTGCACCTGCATGGCCGCTTGGAGCACCGCTTGCAGCCCAGAGCCGCAGCGGCGGTCCATCTGCATTCCCGGCACTGTGGCTGGGAGGCCGGCGTCGAGAGCGGCGACCCCACCCACCGACGGCACCTCCCCGTTGGGGTACCCCTGCCCGAGGATCGCGTCGTCCACTGCTTCGTCAGCGATAGCGCTGCGGTCGACCACAGCCCGAACCACAAGGGCACCAAACGTGGCCGCCGGAAGGTCGCGGAAGACGCCACCCATGCGGCCCACCGGCGTCCGAACCGCGTTGCAAATGACGGCCTGCCGCATCAGCACTGACACGATCACGCGCCGACGGTACGAGGGGGACCGAGCAGACCGCGCCATCGAGGGGCGACCTCATCGGCGCCGGACGCGCTGGCCGAGAAGAACGGCGACATCGACATTGATCATAGCCCTATACGTATGACCTGTCAACCTGACGACATGATTATTTCTGGGCGCTACGGAAGGATCCGCCCCACGGATGGGACGCGGCAGCCAGTTTTGTCAAAGGACCCATGCCCCGCTTCGCCCTGCCCATCTACACCGGCCTCGTGGGAGGCGATCCCCCGGCCGCGCCGTCGGGCGCCTAGCCCGCCCGACGCTCCGCTCTTCGGGCACCCGCTCCTGGCCACCAGCGGGCAGCACCATTGGGTGGACAGCTGGCCCGGGTGCCGCGGGCTGGACGCGGCCGGATCGGGCGCCAGGTGCCGGGAGCCGCCGTCATCGCCGGGTCGGGGGCGGCGCCGCCGGTTTGGCCGGCTCGCAGCGGCGGTTAGGACCCCGGAGCAGGCAACCGGAGCACGCGTCAAGCCCACGCAGTCGACGAAGGGGGTGCCGTAGATGCCCACGTCCGACTCGCACCGCATCGCGGTCATGAAGCAGGACGACGGTGAGCTGCAGGAAGACGTGATGGAACGCGGCCTCGCCGAGACGGGAGGTCCGGCGAGCGGTGAGGCAGCGCAGGGAGCCGACCTGGAGCCGGCCGCCGAGGCGGACCGCCGGAGCGTGGAGTCGTTCCCCGCCAGCGACGCTCCTTCGAGTTGGGCCGGACCGCCCGACGCTCCGACCACGCCCCGCCGGGGACCGCCGAGCAGGGGCATCGCGTGCCGAGGTTCCGAGGTTCCCCGAGAGGACCTGGCGGAGGACCCCGCAGGCAGCGCCCGACCGGTGTTCGGCAGCGACCCGGCGCCCGAGGTGCCAGAGCGGGCGCACCCCGCCGACCCGGTTCCCGGAACCCTGCGGACCGCCGCGTCTGACACCGTCGCCGATCCGCCACACCCACTGCCCTGACGCGCCCGAGCCCGAACCGGGTCAGGGCTGAGCCCTGCCCCCGACCCAGGGCATGGCGCGCCGATCGAAGCTGAGCTCCGCCCCCGGCGGATCAGGCCACTTCAGCACGCCCTGCGGTGCCGACCCCGCCGGTCACGCCGCGGCACGGCTGCCTCGAGCGCGTGGCGGGCCAAAGACGACCAGCCCCGGCTAGTCGGCAGCAAGATCGGCCAGGGCGGCGGCCACCTGGTTGGGAGCGGCGCCTACGTTGCCCTCGGCGACCCCCGCTGCGTTCAGCAGGACGAAGCGCAGCTCGCTGCCGGCCCTCCGGCTGCGGCGCCAGGCGCGCTCCATCTCCTCGAGCGACACCGCCAGGCGGGTGGGCAGGCCGAGCGCCCCGAGGACGCGTCGGTGCAACTCAACGACGGACAGGTCGATCCGGCCGAGATGGGCCGCCAGGAATCCGGCTGCCACCATCCCCAGCGACACCGCATCGCCGTGGCGGTCGGGTCCCGGGGGGAGCAGCTGCTCGAAAGCCCGGCCGAAGGTGTGTCCGTAGTGGAGCTGAACGCGCTCGCCCTGCTCGCGCTGGTCCGCCGTGACGATGGCCGCCTTCACCGCGGTGGACCGGGCCAACAGGTCGACCAGCACGTCCACGTCGCCCTCGACAGCCCGCTCGGACCGATGCTCCAGCGCCGCCAGCAAGACCTGGTCGGCAATGATGGCGTGCTTCGCCACCTCGGCCAACCCGGTGCGGAACCCGTGGCCGCGGTGTGCGACGGCGAGATCCACGTCGTTCACGACGACGACCGGCTGGTGGATGGTCCCCGACAGGTTCCCGCCGCCGGGAAGGTGTACGCCGTTCTTGCCGCCGATGGCGGCGTCGGCTTGGCCGTGCAGGGTGGTCGGCAGCAGGGCGAGCGGCATGCCGCGGTTGTAGATTGCAGCGACGAAGCCGGTCAGGTAGCAGAGGTCCTCGTCACCCACGCCCACCAGCAGGTCGTCGCGCCGGGCCTCGGACGCGGCGAGCCACTGCGACAGCTGTTCGACGACAGCGAAAGGGTTGGCGGACTCGCCGGCGGGCACGTCGACATGGGCCGGCTCCTGGTCGGTGTCGTCGGCCAGGTGGCGGACGAGCGCTTCGGCGGCACTGCGGTCTGCGCCGGCCGAAACCACGAAGCACCTGCCCGTCGAACTCGCCTGCGGCAACAACCAGGCGAGCTGGGTGGCGATGCCGCCGCCGATGTGGACCTTGTGCGCACCGCCCATGGGGGCGACGAGGACGCTCCTCGACCCAGCGGGGACCGAGCGCGGCGCGACCAGGTGCTCCAGGAGCTCGAGGACGATGTCCTCGGGCCGCCGGCCGTCGGTCCGGACGGCCAGCTTGGCGGCGTCGTGGTACACGGGGAGCCGACGCTCGTAGATCTCGCCGATGTCCGGCCGCCGCATCATGGGACGAAGGGCATCCTTGCCGATGCGCAGCAGCGCCTCCTCGTAGCTCACCTCGAGGTGGATGCCCATCACGCCCGCCAGGGCGTCCCGGGTCCCGGAGTGCTCGACTGCTCCGCCCCCCAGCGCCACCACGGCAGGGGGGCCGCCGAGGGCCTCGACGATCGTGTCGTGCTCCATCTGCCGGAAGGCGACCTCGCCGTCTTCGGCGAAGATGTCCACCACCCGCCGACGCGTTCGGTGCTCGATCAGGATGTCGATGTCGACGAACGGCAGGCCCAGCTTCTCGGCCAGCAGGTAGCCGATGGTGGTCTTCCCCGCCCCCATGAACCCCATGAGCACCACGAGCAACCTGGTCATCTCCTTGCGCGTCGGCCGCGGAACCGGAACCGAACGGGTCTCGGGTGCAGGCGCGCCGCTCAGCCGGCACCGGCGGCGGACGGGGCGGTGCCCAGGGCATCGGTGGCACCCTGCCAGTTGCGCTGCAGCTCGGCCACCGAGTCGCCTCCGAACTTGCGCAGCGTCTCGACGGCGAGCACCCATGCAGTCATGGTCTCGGCCACCACCCCCATGGCCGGCACGGCGGTGACGTCCGTGC
>JAJZJY010000271.1 GCA_021809885.1 Actinomycetes bacterium | reverse complement strand
TGCTGGAAGGTCCCGCCCAGGTCGCCTTCTTCCGTGCCGTCGGCCACCGCTACGCGATCGTCGGCACCGGGTCCCTGCTCTTCGCCAGCGGAGACGGCCTGGCGATGGCCTGGCCGCCGCCCACCTGGTCGGCCACGATCGACACCGCTGTGGGGCTCGCCGGGGTCCTCGTGCTCGCCACAGCGGCGGGGATGGCACAGGCCCGGACCATAGGAACCTTGCGGCGCCGCGCCATGGGATCGCCCGCCGACCCTGTCGCCCGGGCCGCCGTCAGCCGAGGCCGGCGAGTGGCGACGGCGCTTCGCCTCCTCATGGCCGCCGACACCCTCGCCATCGTGGTGCTGGCTGCGATGGCCGCGACTCACTGACCATCCTTCACCAGTCCGGCGAAGGGCTCTGCACGCTCGGCCAGTCCGCCACGACCGACGTCTCCGGATTGCACGCCAGTCTTGGGGTTGCGCGCCCCAGACTCCACCGGTACGCTATATCTGACCTAATCGGTCAACTATTAGAGATACGGGAGCACCCATGGCGTTGTACCTATCGGAGATCGTGACTGGCACCGCCGAGCGAGGAGCCGCCGAGGAGCTCGTCGCGCGACTCGGGTCCGCCGCGAGCGGGGCTGGCGGCCAGCTGCTCGAGGTGCAGGTGAGCGAGGACTTCGCCCGGATCTTCTTCGTGGCCGAGGACGTCGACCCGGCCCAGCTCACCGCCCGCATCGCTGACCTTGGCGTGGCCTGTACCGAGCCTGCGCTCGTGCACCTGGTGGGGGCGACGGTGGACCAGGTGCGGGCGCGAGCCACCGGTGCGGCCAGCCACCTCGTCGAGTGGGACTTTCCCGCCGGCCTCGACATGGATACCTACCTGGCCCGCAAGAAGGAGAAGTCGCCCCTCTACGCCCAGGTTCCCGAGGTCGCCTTCCTCCGCACTTACGTGCGGGAGGACATGGGCAAGTGCCTGTGCCTCTACGACGCTCCCGACGACGCGGCCGTGGTGCGCGCCCGTGAGGTCGTGACCACGCCCATCGACCGCCTCCACCGTCTCGCCGAGCCGTCCGGCGTCGCCGCGCCGTCCTCCCAGCCGTGACCGCCGTCCACGCGGCTTTGACCGACGGGGCGCTCCCCCCTGAGCTCGAGGCCTACTTTGCCGAGCGAGCCGAGGCGGTCGATCGGGGCACCGCCGATGTCCGCGACGGGCTACGACATCTCGCTGATCATGGATTGCTCGCCCATCCCGATCTCGCCACGAACTGCGCCGTCATCGAGGGCGTCGCCCGTCACTGCCTCACGTCGGCGTTCAGCGCCTGGGCGCACACCATGGTGGCCGAGTACCTGTCGCTGTCGGGTTCGTCCGCCCTGCAGGCCGAGCTGCCGCGCCTGCGCCGGGCCGAGACGATCGGGTCGACCGCGATGGCACCGGCGATGCAACACCTGGTCGGCCTGGCCGATCTCGGCGTGCAGTTCCGCCACGATCGAGAGCGCTACGTCGTCGACGGCGCGGTGCGCTGGGCGTCCAACCTCTTCATCGAAGGCTTTCTCGTGGTGGTGGGCGCGGCGGGCCCCGACGGCGCCCGGGCCGTCCTCGCCATCGCGTCGGACGCCCCGGGCGTGCACGCCGGCGAGCCGCTCGAGCTCCTCGCCCTTGGCGCCACGCGTTCGTCGAGCCTGCGGTTCGAGGGGGTGGCGCTCGACCCCTCCGGGGTGGTGAGCGCCGACTTCGCGCCCTTCTTGCGGGCGGTCAAGCCCCGGTTCCTGCTCCTGCAGAGCTCGTTCTGCCTGGGGCTCGCTCGCGGGGCACTCGAAGGCGCACGGCTGGGTCTCGAGCGAAGCTTCGCTGCCTTCAGGGGCGAGCACGACCGTCTCTCCGCGGACCTCCATGCGCTCGGCGCGCGCCACCGGCGCCTCATCGGGGACCTTGGCCCGACGCCTGCGGTGGTGGCGCATCGTCTCGAGGTGGCGAGGATGGCCCAGCGGGCGGTCGACGTCGAGCTGCGGGTGGCAGGCGGCGGCGGGTACCGGGCGTCGAGCTCGACCGCACGGCGACTGCGCGAGGCGGCATTCTTGCCCATCCAATCCCCGACGGAAGGGCACTTGCTCTTCGAGCTCGAGCGCGCCGCGCCGGACGAGGTGTCGGCGCCCGCCGCCGGCGGTGCCCGGTGAGCTCGCTTGTCGCGGCCCAGCCTGGCGAGCCGCCGCAGCGGCAAGGACCCCGGGCGCTGCGCCACGGGCTCCCTTTTGGCGCGGTGATGGCGACCGGCGGCGCGGCGCAGTTGGCCGGTGCCTGCGGCCTGCCTGACGCCGTGCGCCCGCTGCTGTGGCTGGCGGTGGCAGAGGCGGGATGGATCGCTGCTCGGGGCCTGGCCCGCCATCGCGGTCAGCTTCGCCTGCCGCTGTCGGACTGGGTCGGCATCGGGCCGCCCGCCGAGCACACCGGGGTGCTCACCGTCCCTCTGGGTCTGGCGGTCGTCGCCACCGGCCTCAGCGTGCAGCCAGGCGCGGCCGAAACCCTCGGTGCCGGCTTCCTGGGCCTGGCCTGGCTGACCGCCGTGGTGCTCGTCGCTCGCTTCGCGCTCTCCGTGACCCGCCGCTCGACGACCTCCATGTCGTCGACCGCCAGTGTCGACGGGGGATGGTTCCTCGCCCCCGCCGCCCTCCTCGGCGCCGGCATCGCCGCCGGGGCGTACGCCGGGCAGGCGGTCGGGCTCCTGGCGGACGTACTGCGGTGGGCGACGCTCCTGGCGGCGGGGGTCGGCCTGGCCGGCTACTGGGCAGTGGCGGTGGGCGCCGGGCTGGCGGTCTCACGTCGAGGTCTCGGACAGGGCAACCGGGTGCTGTGGTGGATCGCTGCAGGTTGTGGCGGGCTGGCCGCGGCAGCCGCGGCGCGGGCGCTCTCCGCTGGCGGCAGACCGTGGCCATCGGGCGTCGTCGCCGCCGGTCACGCCGCGGCGGTCGTCACCTGGTCACTCGCCGCCGTCCTCGCAGTGCCGATCGTGGTCGCAAGCATGTCGTCTCTGGCGCGAAGCCGCCGGATCGTGAGAGCCGCTCCCTGGCCGCCGACCTTCTCCACCGCAGTGTTCGCCCTCGGCGCGCTCGCGACCGGCAAGGTGTTGGAAGCTCCGATCGTCACCAGTGTCGGCAAGGCGGCCGCCGGTGCCACGCTCGCCCTATGGGCAGTCACCGCCGCGCTGCACACGTCCCGGCTCCTCCCGAGCGCTCGCCGACGACGCCCAGCTCGGACGACCGACGTGGACGGGGCCCCGATGGTGCCCCCGAGTGCGCAGGCTCCGGAGACCGCCGCGATGGCCGCGCCACCGGGCTGAGACCTGCGAAGGCCCGGGTTACTTCGAGATCCGACCGACCGCTCGTCCCTGTCGAATTCCGCTACCTCGCAGGGGCGAGCATCCGGCGTGCCCAGCGGTGCCAGGACTCGGCCAGCTCGGCCACACCGAGGAGCTCGCCCGCACGGTGGTGCTGGTCGTAGAAGATGTGGGCGACCTCGACCGCCCGGAACCCGTGCGCGGGACGTTCGACGACCTGGATCTCGTCACCGGCTCGGAGCGCCCCTTCGGCGAGGATCCGCAGGTAGACGCCGTGGCGACGGGCATCGGCGAAGCGTTCGGGGAACCGGTCGTCTCCCATGCGGATGCCGAGCTTGTAGCAGGGGATACGCGGCTGAGTGACCTGCAGGACCACGCTCCCCACCTCCCAGCGCTCGCCGACGACCGCCTCTGACAGGTCGAGGCCGCTGGTGGTCAGGTTCTCGCCCATGCTCCCCGGTCCGAGCTCGAGACCGAGCTGGCCGCTCCACCACTCGAGATCCTCTCCGGCGTAGGTGTAAAGGGCCTTGTCGGGGCCGCCATGGGCCTTGCGGTCAGCTTGTGCATCGCCGACGAGGTTCACGCCCCAGGCCCTGACCGGCCCGGTGACGGGCACCTTCCAGATCGCCGAGCGCACCGTCCGGCCGCGCCAGAGCGTCTCTGTCGGGCGACCCACGTTCACCGAAAGCACCCGGGCAGGGCGAGCGTCGGCGGTATCCTCGTCGCCGCCAGGCGTCTCGCGACCCCGGCACGCACGCCTCGGTACCGCTCCGTGCGATCGGACGGCCGGCATGCCCGTTCTCGCGGTGCCACCGGCGGCGTCGGCCGTCACTTGTGCCCGTCTGGAGGCTGGTAGCTGCCGACCGGGGACCGCAGGCCCACCGCGAAACGGTTCCAGCCGTTGATGGCGACCACTGCCAGGGTGAGTGCCACCACCTCCTCCTCGTCGAAGTGGCTCCGCACCTCGTCGTAGAGGTCGTCAGGAACGTCGGAGCCCGGCAGCAGGGTGAGCGCCTCACACCAGGCGAGCGCCGCCCGCTCTCGCTCCGAGTAGCACGGCGCTTCTCTCCAGGCGACGGCGAGATGCAGCCGCTGCGGGTCGACGCCGAGCGCGGTTGCGTCCTTGGTGTGCATGTCGACGCAGTAGCCGCAACCGTTCAGCTGCGAAGCCCGGAGCTTCACCAGCTGGAGCAGATCCGGCTCGAGGGTGCTGGTCCCAACCGCCTTCTCCAACCCCGTCATGGCGCCGATGGCGGCGGGGAACACGTTGCGGTAGTCGATGCGCATCTTGCCTCCTTGCTGTCGAGTCAGGCTCTGTCACGCTGCTCCCACCACCGCCGAGGGCTGATCCTGGGACCCTCGAGCCGGCACGTCCTTTGCGCAGGTCTACTACACCTCCGGGGTGTTCTTCTCCTCGAGGTTAGAACTTCCGGACCGGGGTCGACGCAGCAATCTCGATCAGTGCCCTTCGGCGTCGGGCAGGCCCTCCCAGAGGTCTGGCAGTTGATGAGCCAGACGCCGCAACTCCTCTATGTGGAGCGCCGACAACGCGGCCAATCGGTCCTCTCCTTTCGGCGTCAGCTGCAGCCGGACCACCCGATGGTCATCGTCGTCGCTGATCCGGCGCAGCAGCCCTGCCGCTTCGGCGCGATCCACGAGGCCCACGGTGCTGTGGTGGCGCAGCAGCAGTTGGTCGGCGACGTCGCCGACCTTGGGCCCCCGGGGATCAACGTGTCCTCGGACCGCAAGCAGCAGCTGGTGCTGGGCGGGGGTCAGGCCGGCCGCTCTTGCCTGGGCCTCGCTCCAATGCTGGAACCGCCGCAAGCCAGTACGAAGGGTCAGTAGTCGGCGATAGGCATCGTCGGGCAGTGCCTGCTGCGACGTCGGCAGTGGGCTCAGGGATCTTCCACGTCGTGCTGCCGCCACGATCGTCGGAGGCGGCGCCGAACGACGGCCTTCGGGCTTGCGCGCTACCACACCGTCACCCCCGACCCCGATGCGCGACGCCGCACTCGCTGGCAGCCACTGGCCCGACCGCGCGAGGCAGCCGAGCATCTCCCTCCCCCTCCGACGACCACCGGAACACCAGTCTGTTCTGCGACCATCATCTCCCGACAGCTTAGTATCGTAAGACGATGCACTTGCGCGCGCGAAGCCCTGAGGTCAGCCTGGGCACGACTCGTCGCCGCATGGCCGTGCTCGGGGGGATCGGCCTCGTTCTCGGCGGCGTCGGTGGCGTGGCTGCTGACGTGGTGGTGCACCTGGTGGGCCTCATCAGCAACCTGGCCCTCCTCCACCGCTTCGGCTGGCAGCTGCCGGACCTTCGCCACTACCACCCCACGCCGGTGCTCCTGGCGGTGGCGGTCGGTGGTGCGCTGGTGGTGGTGGGCCTGGCCCGGTGGAGCCCGATCATCAAGGGCCATGGGATACCCGAATCGTTGGAGGCGATCTTGTTCCGAGACAGCCGGGTCATGCCCCGGGCAGCAGTTGCCAAGCCGATCTCGGCGGCGGTGGCGATGGGGACCGGTGGGCCCTTCGGAGCTGAGGGGCCCATCATCGTCACCGGGGCAGCAGTCGGCTCCCTCATCGGTCAGCTGGTACCGGTCAGCCCTGCGGAACGGCGGATCCTGCTCGCCACCGGTGCCGCTGCCGGCATGGCCGGTGTGTTCGCCACCCCGGTCGCGGCCGTGGTGCTCGCTTTCGAGCTGCTGTTGTTCGAACGCTCGCTGCGATCCCTCGTGCCGCTCGTGCTGGCCACCTCGGTCGCCGCTGCGCTCCACGACGTCCTGATCGCACCCCGTCCGCTGTTCGCTGTCGTCCACCCGCTCATCTTCCACGTCGCCCAGCTGCCACTGTTCGCCATCCTCGGCCTCGCCGCCGGAACGCTCGCCGTGGTGCTCAACCGCGGACTGTTCGCCGTCGAAGCCGGCTTTCGCCGCCTGCCCATCCCTAAGTGGGCACACCCCGTCGTTGGCGCACTCGGCTTCGGTGCGATCGGCCTGGCCGTGCCCGGCTCACTGTCGGTCGGTTACTGGGCCATCACCGACGCCGTCAACGGCCGCTTCCTCATCGGCGCGGCGGCAGTGCTCTTCGTCGGCAAGATGGTCTCGTGGTGGATCGGCCTCGGCTCCAACACCTCGGGCGGCACCCTGGCGCCGATGTTCCTCGTCG
>JAJZJY010000270.1 GCA_021809885.1 Actinomycetes bacterium | reverse complement strand
CGGTCACCGCGGTGAACTCGCGCTCGTCGTGCGACCAGGTGGAGGTGAGGATAAGTCGCTGGGACTTTGGAAGGTCGCGTCGGGTCGTGCGCTTGTCGCCAGCCGTCTTCGGGTCTGAGGTGCTTGCCATCACGCACCCGCCAGCTGGGTCCGGGCCTCGCCGTCGGCGAGCGGGCGCACGAAGCCGAGGAGGTCGCCCAACGAGCCGAACGTGCGCATGCCTGCCGCTTGCAGGAGGGTTGGGAGCTGGGTCCCGGCCTCGAGGTGCGCGACGAGCCACGTGGAGCGAAGCCGCGCCGGCGAGAACGGGATGCGGCCGCCGTCGATGATGATGTCGGCTGCGAACTCCGAGGACGAGTTCTTCGACACCTTGCGGTCGCCGATGAGCAGCCCCTCCCCCGCCGCTGCGGCCAGCCCCAAGAGGTCTTCGGCGAAGCCGGCGCGCACGACGACACGGCGAGCGGCAGGGTCGGGCACCTCGACCACCACGAGGCCACCCACCTTCTTGACGGCGGTACCCCTGACCTTCGTGTTCCACCGTCCGTCGAGGCCCGCCCCGAGACCGAGCAGCGACGTCGCGCTGGCAGTCTGTCGTCGGAGCGCGGTCGCCTGGCGCGCGATGTCCCGCTCGATGAGGGCGAGCTCGGCCCGACTGTAGGGGGGCGGCAGCTTCGTGCGCGACAGCGGCGCGGGCAGCGGCTCCCAGGGGGCCGTCGCAGTGAGGGTTCTTCCCAGCCGGCGGAGGTCGCCACGTACCCGGCTCATCGATGCCTCGGTGCCGCTGAGGCCCTCAGTGCAGTAGCGCTCGACGGTGTCGGGGTCGAGCACGTGCTCGACGTCGATGGGGATGTGTTGGTCGACGCACCACGAGGTGAGGTAGGCGAGCGCACGGATGCAGCGGCGCATCGTCTCGAGGCCGACGTTCAGGCGAAGCACTTGGGCAACGACGAGCTCTTGGACCTGTGGCCAGCGGGCCTCGGAGAGACCGACCGGCACGTACGCGTGGACGTAGAGGGCCACCGGGTCGTCCACGGCGCGCGGGGTCGAGGTCGGGGTTCGCATGGGGAAGGCGTTGGCGGTGCGGGCTCGGTTGGACATGGCGGCACCGTCCGGAGCCATCACGCCCTGTCAGTCGCTGATCTCGCGACTTAGTCGCGCCTTAGGTTAGCGCGACTTTGTAGCGGTCATGCCGGTTGCCGTGCCAGACTTGGTCGATGCCACCGGGCTTCCGCCCCGCCAGCTACCTCCTGAGACCGCGTGAATTCGGGGTCGTCGCGGACGCCGCCTGGCGGGCGGTACCGACGGCCGAGCGTCCGAGGCTGGCGGTGGCGTACCTCCAGCACCGAATGGCAGTCGCGCTGCGCCGCCACCTCGGCTCGAACGCCGCGTCGCAGCTGGCCACGAGATTCGGCGGGCTGTACCGGGAGGACTACTTCCGCCGGAAGCTCAACGGCCAGATCCCCTTCAACCTCACCGAGGTCATGGCAGTCTTGCTCGAGTTCGGCTCTGCGCTCCCCCCGGTCGTGCTCGACGCGTCGATGCTCCTCCCGGACACCCCAGCGGCAGAACTGACATCGCGAACGATGTGATGCACCCTCCAACCCCTGCTCGAGGCGACACGTCTCACGTACGATGCGGCGGGGCGGCCGTCGACGCATCAGCCACGTCAGGGAGCGACCGAAGGAGCACCGAACCGTGAAGAGCGAGGACTTGGCGGAGGTTCAGCGGACGCTGTGGAGGGCGGCCGACGAACTGCGCGCCAACTCGACGCTGACGCCGGCCGACTACCGCGGGCCAGTGCTCGGGCTGATCTTCCTCGCCTACGCCGAGCATCGCTTCGAGGCGGTGCGACCTGAGGTCGAAGCTCAGGCGACGCGTCGCAACCCGGTCACCGCCGACGACTACCGGGCCCGTTCGGTGCTGTTCGTCCCCGACGAGGCGCGCCTCTCGGCCCTGGTGGACCTACCCGAGGGTCATGACCTCGGTGTCACCGTCGACGACGCCATGAAGGCGGTCGAGGCCACCAATCCTGAGCTCCGTGACGTGCTACCCCGCGGTTACCAGCGCCTCGAGCGCTCCACCCTCACCGAGCTGCTGCGCCTTTTCTCACCGCTTCCGCGCAAGCTGTCCGGCGACGCGTTCGGGCTCGTGTATGAGGACTTCCTCTCCAACTTCGCCATGGCCGAAGGGAGGCTCGGCGGCGAGTTCTTCACGCCGCACGCCATCGTCCGGCTCATCGTGGAGATCATCGAGCCGTTCCACGGCAAGGTCTACGACCCCGCCTGTGGGTCGGGCGGCATGTTCGTGCAGTGCGCCAAGTTCGTCGAGCGTCACGCGGGCTCGGCCATACAGGAACTGTCCATCTACGGCCAGGAGCAGAAGGAGGTCACCGTCCCCCTGGCCAAGATGAACCTCGCTCTGCACGGGCTCTCGGGCGACATTCGTCTCGGCAACAGCTACTACGACAACCTCCACGACGCAGTGGACCGCTTCGACTTCGTCATGGCCAACCCGCCCTTCAACGTCAACGGCATCGACAAGGAGAAGCTCGCCGGCGACAAGCGCTTCCCCTTCGGCCTACCGAAGACCGACAACGGCAACTACGTGTGGATCCAGCAGTTCTACGCTGCCCTGAACGAGACGGGCCGGGCAGGCTTCGTCATGGCCAACTCGGCCGGCGACGCCGGCCACTCCGAACGAGACATCCGCCGCCAACTCGTCGAGTCCGGCGCCGTCGACGTCATGGTCGCCATCGGCACCAACTTCTTCTACACCGTCACCCTCCCGGTGACCCTGTGGTTCATCGACAAGGGCAAGGTCGCGACGCACCGCGAAGACACGGTGCTGTTCATCGACGCCCGTCATCTCTACCGCCAGATCGACCGGGCCCACCGCGACTTCCTGCCCGAGCAGATCGAGCTGCTCGCCAACATCGTCCGCCTCTACCGTGGCGAGAACGTCGAGGTCGTTGACGGCAGCGACGCCGCCCTGAAGACCCACTTCCCCGACAGCATCTACGTCGACGTCCCCGGCCTGTGCAAGGTCGCCACCCGCGCCGAGATCGAAGCTCAAGGTTGGAGCCTCAACCCCGGCCGCTACACCGGTACCGCCGCTGCCGACGATGACGGCGAGGACTTCACCGAGAAACTCGAAGGGCTCTACGAAGAGTTCACCCTCCTCAGCAACGAAGCCGATGAGCTTCGAGTCAAGGTCGACGCCGCAATCACCGGGATCCTCAGCGAATGAGCGAATGGCGGGAGGTCACGCTAGGCGACGTCATCGAGCTGAAACGTGGATACGACCTCCCTACGCGTGCTCGCTCGGTCGGACCGTATCCAATCGTGTCGTCGTCCGGGATCAACGGCTCACACGCTGAGGCCAAGGTCCGAGGCCCGGGTGTCGTCACTGGCCGATACGGAACGCTTGGCCAGGTCTTCTACATCACCGGGGACTTTTGGCCGCTCAACACCTCCCTGTATGTCCGTGATTTCAAGGGCAACAACCCGCGCTTCGTGGCAGTGCTGCTTGAGTCGATGGATCTGGCCCAGCACGACGGCGCAGCGGCCGTTCCAGGTATTAATCGCAACCAGCTTCACATCGTCCCGGTGCGCGTTCCGGACCGCGCCGCTCAGGACCGGATCGCAGCGATCATGGAGTCGATCGACGATCTGATCGAGAACAACCGGCGCCGGGTGGAGGTGTTGGAGGAGATGGCGCGGGCGATCTACCGTGAGTGGTTCGTCCGGTTCCGGTACCCGGGCCACGAACACGTCCCTCTCGTCGACTCCCCTCTCGGCCCCATCCCCGACGGCTGGGAGATCAGCCCACTCTTCGACGTAGTCGATGTCGGGTTCGGGTTCTCGTTCAAGTCGAAGCAGTTCTCAGACTCCGGACCTATTCCCGTCATCCGCATCCGCGATGTTCCGAACGGAACGACCAAGACGTACTCCGACGAAGTACCCCCCGAGCGGTACCGCGTCGTCGATGGCGACGTCCTGATCGGCATGGATGGGGAGTTTCACCTCCGTCAGTGGACGGGGGGCGACGCCTGGCTCAACCAGCGAGTCACCCGCCTCCGCCCGACCAACGGCCTGTCGCCGAGACACCTGATGCTCGCGGTTACCGGCCCGATTCGTGACTGGAACGCTGCGATTAGCGGAACGACCGTTGCGCACTTGGGCAAGCGGCATCTGGAACAGATCCAAATCCTCTCTCCACCCCACGAGGTCCTCGACTTAGCCACCCCGCTCTTCGACGACCTTGCCAACCAAGCCTGCACCCTTGTCCACGCCAGTCGGCAGCTCACTGCAATCAGGGACCTCCTCCTCCCCAAGCTCGTCACCGGGCAGATCGACGTCTCGCACCTCGACCTCGACTCTCTCACCGAGGCGGCGATCGCGTGAACCCGCCGGCGCCGTACTCGGAGGCGGGGCTGGTCGAGGAGCCGGCCCTGGAGCTGCTGGCCGAGCTGGGCTGGGAAGTCGTCCACGCGTGGAGCGAGACGTTCGGGCCGGCAGGCACGCTCGGGCGCGACTCGATGCACGAAGTGGTTCTCGTCCACCGACTGCGCGACGCCATCCGGGTCTTGAACCCCGACATTCCGGACCACATTCGCGAGGAGGCACTCCAGGCCATTACCAAGGACCGGTCGGTGATGGACCGGGTACGGGCCAACCGAGAGGTCCACACGCTGTTGCGGAACGGCTACCGCACGGATTGGGCCGACGACCGTGGCGAAAGGCGCTTCGCCACGGTGCGCTTCGTCGACTTCCTCGACTCGGCGAAGAACGACTGGTTGGCAGCATCCCAGATGTGGATCGCAGGCGACCTGTACCGCCGGCGCACCGACGTGGTGCTGGCCGTCAACGGGATCCCCCTTGTCCTGGCCGAGTTCAAGGAACCGAACCGACCGGCCAAGGCCGCATACGACGAGAACATCACCGACTACCGCGACACGATCCCGACACTCTTCGTCCCCAACGGGTTCGTGATCTGCTCGAACGGGTCGGACGCCAAGGTCGGCTCGACCTACGCCTCCTGGGAGTTCTTCGGTGACTGGAAGGTCATCGACTCAGAAGGCAACCGAGGCGTCGTCGCCTTGGAGTCCACCATCCGGGGGACCTGCGCCCACGACCGTCTCCTCGATCTCGTGGAGAACTTCACCACCTTCATCGAGCGACCGGGCGGGCTCGTCAAGGTGGTGGCTCGCAACCACCAGTTCCTCGGGGTGAACGCCGCCATCGAACACCTGCAGCGGGTCCGAGCAGCGGGAGAGAAACGCCTCGGGGTGTTCTGGCACACCCAGGGATCCGGCAAGAGCCTGTCGATGCTGTGGTTCACCCAGAAGGTCTTGCGTCGCGTGCCCGGCGCCTGGACGTTCGTGATGGTGACCGACCGCACCGAGCTCGACCTCCAACTCCACGGCGAGTTCGCCGACGCCGGGGCAATCACGCCCGAGGCCCAGGTGCACGCCACCTCTGCTGCAAACCTACGCGAACTGCTGGCCGCCGATCACCGCTATGTGTTCACGCTGATCCACAAGTTCCGCCTCGACACCAACGCAGGAGAAACGTCGATGCCGGTGCTGTCGGAGCGCTCCGACGTGATCGTCATCACCGACGAGGCGCATCGCAGCCAGTACGACACGCTGGCGTTGAACATGCGGCGCGCGTTGCCCAACGCGGCGTTCATGGGCTTTACCGGCACCCCGCTGATCGCCGGGGAGGAGCTCACCCGTCAGCAGTTCGGCGACTACGTGTCGATCTACAACTTCCGCGCCGCCATCGAGGACGGATCGACCGTCCCGCTGTACTACGAGAACCGCATCCCCGAGCTCCAGCTCATCAACGACGACTTCTCCGACGAGCTCACCACCCTGTTGGAGGACGCCGAGCTCGACGAGAACGCCGAGGGCCAGCTCGCCCGGCGCTTCGGTCGCGAGTACACGCTGCTGACCCGCCCCGAGCGTCTCCGGACCATCGCCCAGGACCTCGTAGCCCACTTTGTCGGCCGGGGCTTCACCGGCAAGGCCATGTACGTCGGCGTCGACAAAGCCGCCGCGGTGCGCATGTACGACTACGTCCAAGAGGCGTGGGCCGAACATCGGGGTGAGCTCCAGGCGCGACACGACGCCCTCCCCGAGCTGGAGCGGCCGTGGCTGGCCAGCCGCGTTGCTCTCCTGGACTCTACGGACATGGCTGTGGTGGTGTCGCAGTCCCAGAACGAGATCGCCCACCTCGAACACCTGGGCCTCGACATCCGCCCACACCGCAAGCGGATGAACGAGGAGGACCTCGCCGAGCGGTTCAAGGCCGCCGCGGACCCGCTCCGGATCGTGTTCGTGTGCGCTATGTGGATGACCGGCTTCGACGCCCCCGCAGTGTCGACCATCTACCTCGACCGGCCGATGCGGAACCACACGCTGATGCAGACCATCGCCCGGGCCAACCGGGTGTTCCCCGACAAGGACAACGGCCTGATCGTCGACTACATCGGCG
>JAJZJY010000269.1 GCA_021809885.1 Actinomycetes bacterium | reverse complement strand
GGGGTGGCGGGGCGGCGGGGCGGGGCGGGGCGGCGGCAGCGGTGATGGCCGGCCGCACGCCCGCACGGGCGGACGGAGGCCCTCCAGGCAAGGTAGGAGCCACGCTTCGTGGTGACCCAACGCCCCTATCGGCAAACTTTGGAAGCGCGTTGTCGCTGGACGACAACAAGTCTCCAGAGTTCGCACGGCCGCCCCCCGGTCCGACCGCTGTGAGTGGCAGCAGGGGGCACCTGAGGCTGCCACCCACCGACCGCGCGCTGCGTAGGAGCCCGCTGGCCCGTGCCCGGTCGGGGCGGCGGTGTCCCAGCCGGCCCCAAGCAGCGCCGGCTCGAGATGGACGAGCAGATGGCCGCCCATACCCTGCCCTCGTTCCTGTGGGGCAACGACGATGCCGACCTGCAGTGCTCCGCTCTCCCACCAGGCGGCGGCTGCTCCGACGGTGAGCCCAGCCCGGGTCGCCGTGAGCACGATCCGCGGCGCCGGCCTCGCTCGGTGGCCTGCAGGGCGGGGGGCACAGACTCGGGCGCTCCGCTGCTCACACGTCCCCAACCCTCACCCCGGCCAGATCGTACCGCGGGAGGCTCGACGGCGTGCCAACGGGTGCTAGCGGCCGGTCCCGCCGGCGGCGGGTGCGGCGCCGGCCGCCTCGAGGCGGACCTGTGCTCGGAGCACCGCCGCGTCGGCGGTCTCGTCGCCGGCGTCGTCGCGTTGGCGCTGCTCGGCCTCGCGCAGCTCCGCCCGGGCGGCGTCGGCGTCGATCTCCGAGCCGAGGGCAGCGTCGGTCGCGAGGATGCTGACCTGGTTGTCGCGGATCTCGACGAATCCGCCGCCGAGCGCGATGCGGACCTCGCTGCCGTCCTCGGCGACAACTCGGGTGAGGCAGGTGTCGAGCGCGCCGAGGAGCGGCACATGGTCGGCGAGGAAGGCGATGTCGCCGTCCACAGTACGTGTGACGACCATCTCGGCGTCACCGCGGTAGACGACACGTGACGGGCTCACCACCTCCACATGGGTGGCCGCCACCTGCTAGCTCTCCTTCTCGAGCTGGCGGGCCTTCGCCATGACCTGGTCGACGCCGCCGACGTTGAGGAAGGCCTGCTCGGGCACGTTGTCGAGATCCCCGTCCACGAGCGCTTCGAAGCTCTCCACCGTCTCCGAGATGGGCACGTACTCACCCTCGATGCCTGTGAACACCTTGGCCACGAAGAACGGCTGGGAGAGGAACCGCTGGATCTTGCGGGCCCGGGCGACCGCGATGCGGTCCTCCTCGGACAGCTCGTCGAGGCCGAGGATGGCGATGATGTCCTGCAGTTCACGGTTTCGCTGCAGGACTTCCTGTACCCGACGGGCGACCCGGTAGTGCCGCTCGCCCACGACCTCCGGGGTGAGGATGTTGGAGGTGGATGCCAGTGGGTCCACCGCCGGGTAGATGCCGAGCGCCGCGATCTGACGGGACAGCTCGGTGGTGGCGTCCAAGTGGGTGAAGGTGGTGAACGGGGCCGGATCGGTGTAGTCGTCGGCGGGAACGTAGACAGCCTGGACCGAGGTGATGGACCTCCCCTTGGTGGAGGTGATCCGCTCCTGCAGCTCTCCCATCTCGTCGGCGAGGGTGGGCTGGTAGCCCACCGCCGACGGCATTCGCCCGAGCAGCGTGGAGACCTCGGAGCCCGCCTGCACGAAGCGGAAGATGTTGTCGACGAACAGCAGCACGTCCTGGTCCTTCACGTCCCGGAAGTACTCGGCCATGGTGAGCGCGGAGAGGGCGACCCGAAGGCGCACGCCCGGCGGCTCGTCCATCTGCCCGTAGACCAGGGCCGCCTTCTCGATGACGCCGGACTCCTGCATCTCCAGCCACAGGTCGGTGCCCTCCCGGGTGCGCTCCCCGACGCCGGCGAAGACGGACACACCGCCGTGCTGCTGGGCGACCCGGTTGATGAGCTCGAGGATGATGACCGTCTTGCCGACGCCGGCACCGCCGAAGAGACCGATCTTGCCTCCCTGCACGTACGGTTCGAGGAGGTCGACGACCTTGATGCCGGTCTCGAACATCTGCGAGCGGGGCTCGAGGTTCTCGAAGGCGGGGGGCGGCCGGTGGATCTCCCAGCGGTCCTCGATATTCCCGACGTGGTCGGTGTCGAGCGGCTGGCCGGTGACGTTGAAAACGTGGCCGAGGACGCCGTTGCCGACGGGGACGGTGATGCCCCGGCCGGTGTTGCGAACGGTGGTGCCGCGCCGGAGCCCGTCCGTCTGCTGCAGGCACACGCAGCGCACGCGACCCTCGCCTATCTGTTGGGCGACCTCGGCGGCGAGCGTCGTAGTCGTTCCGTCCAGTTCGATGTCCATCTCGACGGCGTGGTTTATCTCCGGCAGGTAGCCGGGAGGGAACTCGACGTCGACGACCGGGCCGGCGATCGCCACCACCCTTCCGTCCGCCAGTTCGGGCGCGGGGCTGCTGTGCTCTTCGACGACGGTCGTCACGGGTCGCTCCTCTGGGCCATGGCCGGCGCTGCGCTAGGCCGCATCCGGGTCCTCGTATGTCTCGATTGACGTGCCGGAGTCGTCGCTGTCGGCGCGCAGCGCCTCGGCACCGCCGACGATCTCCATGATCTCAGTCGTTATGGCGTCCTGGCGGGCACGGTTCATGACCCGCGTCAACGTGGTGATCAGGTCTTCGGCGTTGTCGGTCGCGGCCTTCATCGCCCTCTGGCGGGCGACGTACTCCGACGCCGACGCCGACAGCATGGCAGCGAGGATCTCTCCCTGCAACCAGCTCGGCAGCAGCAGGTCGAGGAGCTCGGCCGGCCCGGGTTCGTACTCGTAGTCGACGAAGCGCGCGGCCGACCGGTCGGCGTGCAGGCCGGCGGAGGCGTCCCGACCGGTGCCTGCCTCGGACCGCTGCGCCTCGATCGGCACGAGCATCCGGGAGGTGACCGCCTGGCGGCCGACGGACTCGAAGTGGGTGTAGATGACGTCGATGCGGTCGAGCTCGCCGGCGGCGTAGGAGCCCATGACGACATCGGCGACCGCCTTGGCGTCGTCGGGCACGGGCCTGTCCGCGATCCCTGTGAACGCCGACGCCGGTCGGCGTCCCCGGTACCGGAAGTGGCTCGATACCTTGCGACCGACGGCGACGAGCGCCACGTCGGCGCCGATGGCCTCGAGCTCCTGGATGCGCCGCTCGGCGGCGCGCAGCACGGAGGAGTTGTAGGCACCGGACAGTCCACGGTCGCCGGCGATGACGATGACAGCCGCCCGACGGGTCTGTTGGGGCTCGCGGAAGAGCGGGTGTTGGCGCCCGTCGGGCGTGTCGGCGAGGTGACCGACGACCTCGGCCATCTTCTCGACGTACGGCCGTGCCGCTGCGATCGCCTGCTGGGCCCGCACGATCCGCGAAGCGGCGATGAGCTCCATGGCGCGGGTGATCTTCTTGGTCGACTGGACGCTGCGGATCCGACGCCGCAGGATCCGCTCCTGGCCACCCGCCACCCGCTACTCCGCCTGCTCCACGGGGACATCCGGCGGCAGAACGGGAGCAACGCCGTCAGCGGCGCCGCCGCCAGCCGCGCCGCCCCCGGCGAACACTCCCCTGAACGTCGTCATCGCCCCGTCGAGGGCGGCGGTGTCGGGGAGGGCCTTGGTGGTCCGGATGGTCTCGAGCAGGTCGGGGTGCTCCGCCTTCAGGTAGCTGAGCAGCTCCTGCTCGAAGCGCTTGACGTCGGGGACGGCCACGTCGTCGAGGAACCCGCGGGTGCCGGCGTAGATCACCACGACCTGCTCCTCGACTGGCAACGGCGCGTTCTGTGGCTGCTTCAACAGCTCCGTCAGGCGGTAGCCGCGGTCGAGCTGCGCCTGGGACACGCGGTCGAGCTCGGAGCCGAAGGTGGCGAAACTCTCGAGGTCGCGGAACTGTGCGAGGTCCAGCTTCAGGGTGCCCGCCACCGACTTCATGGCCTTGATCTGGGCGGCACCGCCGACCCGGGACACCGAGTTGCCCACGTTGACCGCCGGCCGGATGCCAGCGTAGAACAGGTCGGACTCGAGGAAGACCTGGCCGTCGGTGATGGAGATGACGTTGGTCGGGATGTAGGCGGAGATGTCACCGGCCTTGGTCTCGATGATCGGCAGGGCGGTGAGCGACCCGCCCCCGCGCTCGTCCGACAGCTTGGCGGCCCGCTCGAGCAGGCGGCTGTGGAGGTAGAAGACATCGCCGGGGTAGGCCTCCCGCCCCGGCGGGCGGCGCAGCAGCAGGGAGAGCTGGCGGTAGGCCTCGGCCTGCTTGGAGAGGTCGTCGTAGACGACGAGGGCGGCCTCGCCCCTCTCCATCCAGTGCTGGCCCATGGCGCAGCCGGCGTAGGGCGCGAGGTACTTGAACGGTGCCGGTTCCGACGCCGGGGCGCTGACCACGACGGTGTACTCGAGGGCGCCGTGCTCCCGCAGGACGTCGACGGTTTGTGCGACGGTCGAGCCCTTCTGGCCGATGGCGACGTAGATGCACTTCACGCCCTGACCGCGCTGGTTGATGATCGTGTCGACAGCGACGGTCGTCTTACCGGTCTTGCGGTCGCCGATGAGCAGCTCCCGCTGGCCCCGCCCGATGGGGGTCATGGCGTCGATGGCCTTGATGCCGGTCTGCAGCGGCTCGCTCACCGGCTGGCGGGAGGTGATCCCCGGTGCCTGCACCTCCAGGCGGCGCTCCTCGGTCGCCTCGACCGGTCCCTTGCCGTCGATGGGCTCGCCGAGCGGGTTGACGACGCGCCCGAGGAGGGCGTCACCGACCGGCACCGAGAGGATGCGGCCCGTGGCCCGGACGGCCTGCCCCTCCTCGATCTGCTCGACGCCGCCGAGGACGACCGCGCCGATCGACTCCTCGTCGAGGTTGAGCGCCAGGCCGACCTCGCCGTTCTCGAACTCCAGCAACTCGTTGACGGCGACGTCGGGCAACCCGGAGATGCGGGCGATGCCGTCACCGACGGTGATGATCCTCCCGACGCTCTGCCGGGACACGTCCGGGCGGTAACCGGCGACGTTGCGGCGCAACGCTTCGGCGATGTCCTGGGCATTGATCGTGAGCTCGGCCATCAGTTGCCTCCTCGAGGGGTGGGGGAAGCGTCGGGGAGCGCCAACCGCTCCCGGAGGGAGTCGATGCGGCTACGGACGCTGGCGTCGACAACGGTGTCGCCGATGGTGGCCACGAAGCCGCCGAGCACGCCGCGGTCGACAGTTGTGCGCACGTCCACCTGCTGTCCCACCATACGGGAGAGAGCGGCAGAGAGCCGCTCCTCCTGCTCCCGGGTGAGGGCGACGGCGGCCCGCACCACAGCGACGCGCCGGTGAGCCTCCTCTCCGATGCGGGTGACCAGCGCCTGCAAGAGCTCGGCGTAATCGCGTGGCCGGCCGATACGGGTGAGGTAGACGGCCAGGCGGACGGTCTCGGCACTGGCCCTTCCGTCGAGCAGGTCGTGTACGACCCCGCTGCGGACCTGGGCTGGCAGGTCCCGGTCGGAGAGGGCGTCGGCCAGTTGGGGGAAGGCGTCGATCGCCCGCTCGAAGCGGAACAGGTCGTCCTCGAGGTCGGAGAGGGCCGCCTCGCCGCGCACGGCCTCGAGCACAGCAGCCGTGTACCCGTCGGACCGCTCGAGGGCGGCGTGCCTGCCCACCGTGGTGGGACCGACCTGCCTGAGCCCGTCGCGGGCGGCGGCGGCCCGGGTGGCCATCCACGCCAGGTCCTCGGCGTAGTCAGCGGGCCGGTCGGCGTCGATCGGGTAGAGCACGAGGCGCAGGGCATCGTCGGCGATCCTCCCGCCGACGAGGTCGGACACGACGCCGCGGCGCCCGTGGGGGGCCACGCCGGCGTCGGCGAGCACCTCGGCCAGCTCCTCCCAACCGGCGACGAGGTCACGCACGGCGGCCACGCCGGCAGTCACGTCGGGGAGCCGCCCGGAGGCGGCTGCCTCCTCCAGCACGGCGTCGGTGTAGCCCCGGATCCGCTCGCGCATCAAAGCCCGGCCCCGGTGGTGGCCGCCTCCGCCTCGACCTCGGCGATCGTGCGGTCGATGAGGGTCCGGTGCCCGTCGGTGTCGAGGCCGGCACCGACGACACGCTCGACGACGGCGACCACCAGGCCACTGATCTCGCGGCGGAGCTCCTCGGTGGCGCGACGTGCCTCCGCCTGGATCTCGGCGCGGGCGCCGGCAACGATGCGCTCGGCCTCCTGCTCGCCCCGCTTGCGCGCCTCCTCCCGCATCTGCTCGCCGATCCGGTTGGCCTCGTCCACCATCGACCGGGCCTCGGTGCGGGCCCGCTCCATGGTGGCGTTGTAGTCCGCCTCGGCCTGGGCGGCCCGTTGCCTGGCCGCCTCGGCGTCCTCGATGCCCCGCCGGATGTTGGCCTGGCGCTCGTCGAGGGCCCGCTGGAGTGGCGGCATGACGTACTTGGCCAGCACGGCCAGGACGAGCAGGAAGGCGACCAGCTCGAAGACGAACGTGAGGTTGGGGACG
>JAJZJY010000268.1 GCA_021809885.1 Actinomycetes bacterium | reverse complement strand
CGCCCCGTCCCGCCGGCCCCCCGCCGGCCCCCCGCCGGCACCGGCAACCCGAGCCCCCTGCGCCGGCTCGCCTACATTCGGGTACATGCCCAACACCCATCCCAAGCCGCGCAGCCGTGAGGTCACAGACGGGTTCGAGCGGGCCCCGGCGCGGGCCATGCTCCGCGCCGTGGGGATGACAGACGAGGACTGGGACAAGCCACAGGTGGGGGTGGCGTCGTCGTGGAACGAGGTGACCCCGTGCAACCTGCCGCTCGACCGGCTGGCGGGGCGCGCCAAGGAGGGTGTCCGGCAGGCCGGCGGGTTCCCACTCGAGTTCGTCACCATCGCGGTGTCCGACGGGATCTCGATGGGCCACGAGGGGATGCGGGCGTCACTCGTGAGCCGCGAGGTCATCGCCGACTCGGTCGAGACGATGATGCACGCCGAACGCTTCGACGCCCTCGTCACCTTCGCCGGCTGCGACAAGAGCCTGCCCGGGATGCTCATGGCCGCCGCCCGCCTCGACGTGCCCTCGGTCTTCCTGTACGGCGGCACGATCCTCCCCGGGCGGGGCGCCCACGGCGAGCCGCTCGACATCACCAGCGTCTTCGAGGCCGTCGGCGCCCGGGCCGCAGGAGCCCTGACCGACGAGGAGTTGTCGCTCATCGAGCGCAATGCCTGCCCGACGATCGGGAGCTGCGCCGGCATGTTCACCGCCAACACGATGGCGTCGGTCAGCGAAGCGCTCGGCATGGCACTGCCAGGATCGGCGTCGGCGCCGGCGATCGACGCCCGACGGGACGACCTCGCCTTCGAGTCGGGGCGGGCCGTCGTCGCTCTCCTCGACGCCGGCATCCACCCCCGTGACATCCTCACCAAGGAGGCATTCGAGAACGCCATCGCCGTGACCATGGCCCTGGGCGGCAGCACCAACGCCGTCCTCCACCTGCTCGCCATCGCTTACGAGGCCAGGGTCGATCTCACCCTCGACGACTTCGACCGTGTCGGCCGGCGCACGCCCCACATCGCCGATACCAAGCCCCATGGCCGCTACCACATGGTGGACTTGGACGGCGTGGGGGGGGTGCCCGTCGTCATGAAGGAGCTGCTCGACGCCGGCCTCCTCCACGGGGACTGCCTGACGGTCACGGGCCGCACGGTCGCCGAGAACCTGGCGACCGCCCCGCCGGCGGCGCCGGACGGCTCCGTGGTCCACCCGCTGTCGGCGCCCATCCACAGCGACGGGGGCATCGCCATCCTGCGGGGCTCGCTGGCGCCGGAGGGCGCCGTGGTCAAGGTCGCCGGCCTCGACACGGACCGCTTCGAAGGCACCGCTCGGGTGTTCGACGGCGAGAACGGCGCCATGGAGGCGATCCTTGCGGGGCGGATCGAGCCGGGGACCGTGCTCGTGATCCGCTACGAAGGGCCCAAGGGCGGGCCGGGCATGCGGGAGATGCTCGCCGTGACCGGCGCCATGAAGGGAGCCGGGAGGGGAGGGGACTGCGCGCTGCTGACGGACGGCCGGTTCAGCGGCGGGACCCACGGGTTCTGCATAGGTCACGTCGCCCCCGAAGCCGTCGACGGTGGACCCATCGCCTTGGTCGCCGACGGGGATCGCATCGCCATCGACGTGCCACGTCGTTCGATCGAGCTGCTGGTGGCCGGCGACGAGCTCGCCCGCCGCCGGCAGGACTGGAGCCTTCCCGAGCCCCGTTACCGCACCGGGGTCCTCGCCAAGTACGCCCGGCTGGTGACCGGCGCCGAGCGGGGGGCGGTCACCGAGGCGTAGGCCCTGCCTGCCCGGCATAGGCCCTGCCTGCCCATCGTGGCCGGCGGGCCGCGGGCCGTAGGGTGGCGAGCCGGAGGTCACGGTGAGCCTCGCACCTGTCTCGGACGAGCTGGCATCCGAGTGGGCCGCCTCCGCGCTCGGGTGCCGTTCCCGCCTCGACGCCCTCTGCGCCCAGCCCGTCAACCACGACGCCAAGCGGCGGCTGCTCAAGCACCTCACCCACCAAGCCGACGCCCTGTTCCCCTTCCTCGCCGTCGAGGGCGTAGACGCCACCAACTTCAGAGCCGAACAAGCCGTCAGGCGCTGGGTCGTGTGTTGGCTTTCCGGCCCTCGGGGGTTCGTCTCCGCTTGGCAGCAACCGCGTCTGGCCCGGGGCGGACACCTACAGCACCATCGCCAGCATCATCGCCACCGTGGCCAAACATCATGCCGTCGCCCCCGGCTCACCGGCAGGCCGAGATGGCCCAGCACATGACCGACCCGGCCGAAGCTGAGCCCCAGCCCGTAGTGCAGCCACGCACCGAAGGCCTTCGCGTTCGGCCCGATCTGCACCCCCCGCCGCGCCGAGTGCGTCGGAGACCTGATCGGGATGGCCCTGGAGCCTGCGGACACAGCCGGCACAGTGGCCGATCGCCATCTTGAAGCGGGTGGTGTTGACCTTCGGGTCGGGCACATCCACCTGCCACTGCTCCTCGTCGCGGTCAAAGCAGACCTCGCCCCCGCAGTCCGGGCAGCACTCCGGCAGCGGGGCCACCACGTCGCGGTCGGGCGGGCCGGGCGGAACCGCCCGGTTCCCGTGGCGGCCGTGAGCCTGGCCAGCCTCGAGGCCTGCACGGCCCGGCCCAGCCTTCGGGTCTCCCTTGGAGAACGGGGCGCTCGGGCGCTCATGGCGGCGACGGGAGTCCTCCAGCGCCTTCTTCAACTCGCCGATACGGTCCTTCTGCAAGATCAACGCCCCATCTCTGCGGGCGATCTCCCCCGCTCCCCGCTGAGTCACCACCGCATCCTGCAGGCACGCCACGATGCCCTCCAACTCTCGGCGACCCTCGCATACAACTTGTCCCCTGACCCACGTGCCATCACACAGCCGATCGCTCGGCTCCGCCCACAACCGCCGAAGTGGCGGGATGCTCCATCCCAACCGGTCCCAAGCCCGGTCCCCGACCCGGCAAACAAGTACTCGGCCACCTCGCCGCCCGAGGCCGCGCCCCCGACCCCGACCCCGGACTTGCCGTCCTCGTCATCTGAGCGCGCCACCGCCCAAGAACCGACATCACCCGCACCGCGCCGGCACGCTCTACCTCCCGCGCTGGAACTTCGGCCCACCGGCTGTTGCCCTCCTCAGCGCGTCCCGCTGCCCGCTACCCGGTAAACAAATACACATGAATTGCAGCTGGCGAGGGTCAGCGCGGACGGTCAACGTCTGAAGTTTGGTGACCTGCGTCAAAGTCGGCTTCGGTGGGATCCTGACCTCCACTACATCATCCTCACATGGTCGCACTACTTTCGCGGCCCATTGGGCAACTTAAGGCGTACGTTGCCGACTCCGGCGCCCAATATATCGCCACGACGACACACGGAACAAGAGGGCTCGCCCCCGAGCAAGGCGGTTCCTAACCCACGTCGTCCACCCTACCGTAAAGCATAGCCATGCCGGTCGGCGCAGCCTGACCACTTTGGGAGAAGTTCTCAATACGCTCGTCTCCGACCGGGGAGGTTGCAGAAGTGCGAGGTTGGGGAACTCGCGTTCGAGTCGTCGCCGAATGTGCTCGAGATGCCAGTAGCAGAGCGACGACTCTTGATCAGCAGTCAATCGCCGAGTACGCGCGAGCCTTCTTGCCGAGCGCCTCTCAATATCATAAACTGCGTGCAGATGCCATTCACGAGACACATTCCACGTAGCGAGTCCTTCTTGCCTCCGCTGTAGGGCTTTCCACGCGGATATGTCAAGTGACCGCTCGGGAAGAGGTGGGAGATCTTCGGTCCCTGCTGAGGCGATGGGAGGCATACGCAGCTGAGGCACTGCCGAACCGGTCCCAACAGAAGCGAGAGCCTCAAAACGAAGGCTGTCTGGATCGAGCCCCACTGATAGCAACAACTTGGTGACCGTCGGGAGGCCCTGATCGATGAGAGCCACGATGACGTGTTCTGCTTCAAGAAGGTCTCGATGTTCATCGGCGAAAGCCTTCGCGGCACGCTGAGCTTGATCAATAAGGCGCCAACCGTCACGATTACTAACGGGAATCACCTCGGCTGCGACCTGTAATAATGACGCCACCTTCGAGTATAGGGTCGGCAAGCCTAGATGATAATCCATAGCGATCGCTATGAGCAGATGACCGGGCTGGGGATCCTGACCCAACTCCAGCGCGAGTAGCTGTGTAGCATCAAACACATGTGGATACCAGCCGTTTCGAACCACCGGGAACCAAAGGTGCTCTGGTGGAGACTCCAAAATCAAGGGGACTCGCGTCCGAGGTCTTATCCGATTCGGCCACACGGCTCACCCGGCTGGCCATCTATGACCCCACAGAGCCACCAGCCTGGAGTGAGAGTGCGGTAGAAGGCGAAGTTCGATCCGGACCAGCACTGACCGTCGTTGGGGACGGTCGCTACCCAACCCTCAGTTTGACCGCGAGTCGTTGGTCCGTAAAGAAGGTAGATGTTCGTACCAGGAGCCAAGCACTCGTTAGTGCGTTGCCATACTTGTGCATTATTGATGTCATTCCCAGAGCCATTATAGGACTGGATAGCAATACAGACTAGATAATTGCAACCGCTCATGTTGAGCGGGGGCGTCGTTGGTCCCATCGAACTCGGTGCTACCGCTACTATTCCGTTTGGGGGCTGCGGAGGTGCTGCCCAAGCAGATACCGGTTGGGCAACAAGGGCCGTACCGCTGAGAAGTATGGCGATGAGAATACGGCGAACCATGGAATAACCGTCCGTGTCTCGAGTCAGTCGAGTGACAGTAGTTGAAGGATAGCGTTGTGATCCACGTCGCACAAGGGGCAGAGCGCGCCACGCAAGCCGCAAGCAGACTCACGCAGTTCCAGTAGTTGTCTGAAAGGTCCTGAGCAGCGAGTGTGGCAGTTTTTTGTGACCGCACTCGGTCGCGCTGCGGGTGAGTGGCACACGCCGGTGCACCGGCGGCGCGTAGGGTGGCCCAAGTGGCGGAGCCGGAGGTCACGGTGAGCCTCGCACCTGTATCGGACGGGCTGGCGTCCGAGTGGGACGCGCTGGCGCTGGCTACCGGCTGCTCGCCGTTCCTCCGGCGGGGATGGATGAGGGCCTGGGCCGGCGCATTCGCTCGTGGTCCGCTGCACGCAGCGGTCGCGAGGCGGGGCCTGCGTTCGTGGCCCTGCTCCCCCTGCTGGGGGGAGCGGCGGCCGCGGCGGCGCTTGGAGATCGCCCACCAATGCCGAGACGCCCTGCTAGGGGGTCGTGGCGCGAGACGAGCGGGCGGCGGCGGCGCTGGTCTCCGGGCTCCCCCGGGCGTGAAGCGCCTGTCGCTCGACTTCGTCGCCGGCCGGGATCCGCTCATGGTGAGCCTGGAGGCAGGTGCGCCGCCGGGCTTCCTGGTGGCGCAGCGGACCATCCGGAGATCGCCCTGGTTGTCGACCGAGGCTGCTGACTATGACGCCTACGAGCGTGCGACCTTCTCGGGGGGCGGCGGAGGGGGTGGCGCCTCGCCGAGCGCCGCATGGCCGAGAAGGGGCAGGTGACCCTCGACGTGCACGAGGGGCTGGAGGGGCCGGAGGGGCTGGAACGGCTGTTGCAGGCGGGTTTCGAGCTCGAGGCGGCCGGCCGGAAGGGGAGCGGGGCTCGGCGGTGCTGCAACGCCCGGACGCCAGCGCGTTCTACGGGCCGCGGCGCGGTGGGCGGCCGGGGAGGGGCTGCTGCGCCTGTGCTTCCTCCGGGTGGGCGGTCAACCCGTCGCCTTCGTGTTGGGCATCCAGTCCGGAGGGGTCCTAGCCCTCCCCAAAGGCGGCCAGGACCCGGCCTTCCGGTCCTACGGCGCCGGCCTGATGTTGATCCGCGGCCTGCTACGCCGCTGCTTCGATGACCCGTCCGTCACCCGCTTCCACTTCCTCGGCGAGGCCGAGGAGTACAAGCGGGTCTTCACCAACTCCGAGGAGCCGCAGATGCGGCTCGCCATCCTGCGTGACGACCCGGCGGGGCGCGCCCGCCGTGCGGGGGTCACGGCGGGTTGGCGCGCCCGGGACGAGGTCGTCCGCCGCCTCCCCCTGGAGCTTCGGACCCGGCTCGACTTCTCCGGTCCCGCCGGCGTCGCCCGCTCGACGACGGCGTTTGCGAGGTGCTTGCTGCACAGCAGGTGACCGGCGCGTCCGCCCTGGCATTGCGGCCGGCGCCGGCCCGTGCGAGAATCCCTGCCGTGCCGGCGACCGTCCTCGTCCTCGTACTGATCACCTGACGCACGCGCCGAGCCGCGTGCGTCCCCGACGACCTCCTCAGGAGGTCGTCTTTTTTTGCCCGATCCCCCCTTCCACACCGAGGAGCCATGAACCTGACCGGGGCGCAAGCCCTCATCAAGAGCCTGGAGATGGAGCGCACCGAGGTCGTCTTCGGCCTTCCCGGCGGGGCCATCCTGCCCGCCTACGACCCGCTGCTCGACTCGAGCATCCGCCACATCCTGGTCCGCCACGAGCAGGGCGCCGGGCACATGGCCGAGGGTTACGCCCACGTCACCGGCCGCCCCGGCGTGGTGAT
>JAJZJY010000267.1 GCA_021809885.1 Actinomycetes bacterium | reverse complement strand
CCAGCCCGGGTGGGTGGACCGGGCGGCACGTCGCCGTCCTGCCCCGCCCGCTGGGAGCGACCACCCCGTGCGCCGCCGTCTTCCCGTCCCTCGTCGCCGGCCGGTGGGTCGTACGCCGCCGCCGCCCCGACGACACCACCGAGCTGGAGCTCGACATCGGCGGCGGGCACGTCACGTCGGTGAACTGGCCGGGCTGAGCCGGACGGATCTCCCCTCGCCGCTCGGCCGCCCGTCGCGTGGTTGTCGCCCCCGAGCCGCGACCCGCCCTCCAGCTTCGCCGTGATGTCGAGCGCGACCTGCACCGCCCGCTGCCCCAGCTCGTCGCTTTCGGTGTCGGCAACTGGTGGCGGATCTCACAGGTCGATGCCACAGCGGTGCGCGGCGGCGGCCCCGCCTCTAGCGCACCTCCATGCCCGTCGACGCATCGATCCCCGCCCGCCGGCGGCAGCTCCGAGAGGTAGGGCAGCTACCGTGACATCCCTCCGGCCGTGTGGTGCTCGGTCAGCCGGAACGTGGTGGCCACGTAGGGGAAGATCTCCGCCCCCGGGGCCCCACCACTCGGGTGGTGGCGGTTGTGCGACTCGGCGTACACCTGGCGGACAGGGCTGCGCTGCTGGCCGTACAACAGATTGGGGAACGGGGATTCCTGCGGCTCGTAGTGGGTGGGCAGCGGGCCGTCGGTGAGGCCGGCGGGGGCGTAAAGCCACCCCTTGCCGTCGGACTGCATGATGAATGGATCGTCGCCGGCGAGGGCGTCCTCGGCCCGAGCGCCCTCGGGCAGCCGTCCTTTCTTCCAAGTGGCGCTCTCGATGAGCGAGAAGTCACGTACCACGAGCCAATCGAGGTTGGCCAGGCCCAGCCGCTGCATCTTGGGGTTGGCCGATCCGACGGCCGGGTTCTCGCCGACGATGAGGTACCCCTTACAGGTGCCTTCCATCTGGGCGAGAACCGTCGGGTAGGTGCTGTGGTCGCCGGTGAGGCGCGGTAGGTAAACGATTCGTGCCGGCAGGTTCCCCCGGGGGAAGTGAAGATGTAGCCGGGCAACAGGTTGTACAGAGTCGGGATGTCCGTAGAACCCTGGATGCTGGCGTGGCCCCGGAGGGGCATGATCCCTCTGAGCCGACGTCGGCACCCTCGTACTGCCAGCTGTCGGGGTCGTACATGCGCTCCTCCGGCTCGAGCCCCGAGAACACACCGTCGAGGTCCTCGGCATCCCGGAAGTCCTCGCCCACGATGGTTGGCCGTTGGTGTAGGCGACGACGTAGTCACGGAAGTAGCGATCGTTCTCGATCACCCAGCGGATGATGCAGCCGAGGAAGGCGATGTCCGTCCCCGCGCGCGGATGGGACGTGGCCTCGGCCATGCTCGAGCCCTGGATGACTATGAAGTCGGCGTTCTGCAGGTCCTGCTGGAAGGTGGTGGCGCCCCTACCGAACGGAGTCCCCAAACTGGGGACGGTGGAGGAGTGTCATATGCGGGCCTGGTTCTCGACCGACACGGCGCCGAGCGCCGTGCACAGGTTCTTCATCAAGTAGTTCTCTTCGTTGTCCAGCGTGGCTCCGCCCAGGCTGGATATGCCCCATCGTGCGCCTGACCCGCCTGCCGTCCTCCTCCCACTGCACCGTCCGGCGGCGGATCTCGATCAGCCGGTCGGCACCCATGTCCATCGCCTGGTCGAGGTCGATCCGCTCCCAGTCGCTGGAATGGAGCCGGCGGTGGAGCACCCGGTACTCCCGGGCGGAGCCGGTGGTGAGTTGGAGGCTGGCCGAGCCTTTGGGGCAGAGGCGGCCTCGGCTCACGGGCGAGTCGAGGTCGCTTTCGATCTGGACGACCTCGTCGTCTTTCACGTGGACGTTCTGCCCGCAGCCGACGCGCAGTACGGGCAGACGGACTTCGCCATTCGGTTGGCGGTGGCGATGCGGGGCTGGAGGTCCTTCGTGGTCCTCGAGGCGGCTGCCGGGCCCCGACCGAGCTTGTCCCCGCTCCGCAGCTGGCGTATGACGGACCAGTCAGCCACGCCCACGCCCGACCCCTCCCGTGTCCACCGGAGGCGTCCTACCCATCTTCCCCACCGCCAACCTCTCGCCGACCATGCCCAAAGCCCTCCCCGTCCCCGCTCCCCGCCGCGATGCCGTCAGGGCGGCGGTGCGGCCATCACGTGGGCCTTGGGCGCCCGCCCGCTCAACCTCCCACCTGGGGTAGCCGGCCCATCAGGTAGAACTCCTCGTTGGGCATCGTCCGGGTCAGGTGGACCAGGCGGTTGGACATGGCGAAGAAGGCGCTGATGGAGCCGACGTCCCAGATGTCGTCGTCGGTCAGCCCGTGGGCGCGCAGGGCGCCCAGTACTCCCTCGTCGACCGTCCAGGGCTGCACGGCGAGGCGAACGGCGACGTCCAGGATGGCCCGCTGGCGGTCGTCGAGCTCCGCCTTGCGCCAGTCGGTGGCGACCTGGTCGGCGATGCGGGGGTTGCGGGCCCGGATACGGGCGATGGCGCCGTGGGCGACGACGCAGTACAGGCAGTGGTTCTCGGCGCTCGTCGCCACGACGATCAGCTCGCGATCCGCCTTGCTCAGCGCCGGCGTCTCTTTGTCCATGAGGGCGTCGTGGTAGGCGAAGAACGCCCGCCACTCGGCCGGGCGGCAGGCAAGGGTGAGGAAGATGTTGGGCACGAAGCCGGACTTGTCGGCCACCGCCTGGATCCTGGAGCGCAGGTCCTCGGGCAGCTCGTCGAGCGCTGGAACGCCGAACATGCGGGTCACCTCCTTCCCGATCCGCCCACGCTAACCACGTGGCCGTCCGAAAACCCGGTTCCTGGTGACATCCTCAGCTGAGTACGGTCTCCGGAGTGACCATCGTTGCCGCTGGTCGACGCGCGGGCTCGTTCCGTTCCCTGTGGCGGATGCGCGGCTTCGTGAGGCCCTACCGGGCGCAGATGGGCCTCATGCTCGCCTGCGCGATGCTGGCGGTGGCCGCGAGCACGCTCATCCCCCTCGTCCTCGAGGCGGTGGTGAACGGCCCGATCCAGCACCGCGACCGGGGTGCGCTGGTGCCGATGTTCTTCCTGGCGCTCGGGCTCGGCGTTGCCGAGGCGGCCCTGATCGTGGGACGCCGCAGGGTCCAGTCGGTGGCGATCCAGAAGGTCGAGCGGGAGATGCGCGACGACCTGTACGCCCGGCTGCAGGTCCTGCCCGTCTCCTTCCACGACCGCTGGCAGACCGGGCAGCTGCTGTCGAGGGCGACGAGCGATCTGGGGACCATCCGGCGGTTCCTCGGCTTCGGCGCCATCTTCTTCATCGTCGACGGGTTGCAGTACGCCGTTGTCATGGCTCTGCTGCTGGCCACGTACCTGCCCCTCGGTGTCGTTGCGCTGCTCACGACGCTCCCGGTCATCTGGCTGGCGAAGCGCTTCGGCGCTGGCTACTCGAGCATCTCCCGTCGGGTGCAGGACCAGCAGGGCGACCTGGCGACAGTCACCGAAGAGGCGGCGTCGGGGATGCGCGTCGTGAAGGCCTTCGGCCGGGCGCCCCTCATGGAGGAGCGCTTCGGCAGCTCGGCGCGCCTCGTGCGCGGCTCGCAGCTCGACCTGGTCCGCCTGCGGGCACGCTTCTGGGGATGGCTCACGATGATCCCGAACCTCACGATGGCCGCCTCCGTGCTGATCGGTGGCATCGCCGTGGCGCGGGGCTCCTTGAGCGTCGGCGCCCTGGTGGCCTTCACGACGCTGCTCATCTTGTTGCAGTTCCCAATCATCGACCTCGGCTGGATCCTGTCGATGGCACAGCAGGCGGCAACCGCCGCCGACCGCGTCTGCGAGATCTTCGACGCTCCCATGTCCGTTACGGACCGACCGGGCGCCGTCGCCCTGACCCAAGCCCGGGGCCGCCTCGGCTTCGACCACGTCGCCTTCGCCTTCCCCGGCACGGATCGGCCGGTGCTCAGCGACATCGACCTGACCATCGAGCCGGGGGAGACCGTCGCCATCGTCGGGCTGACCGGTTCGGGGAAGAGCGCGCTGGCGGCGTTGCCGACGCGGCTGTACGACGTCACCTCAGGCCGGGTGACCCTCGACGGCTCGGACGTGCGTGACCTGACGCTGGACTCCCTGCGGAGCCACATCGCCGTGGTGTTCGAGGAGCCGATCCTGTTCTCGATGAGCGTACGGGAGAACATCCTCCTCGGCCGCCCCGAGGCCACCGAGGACGACATCGAGGAAGCCGTCGAGGTCGCCCAAGCCGGGTTCGTGTTCGACCTGCCGTGGGGACTGGACACCCGGGTCGGGGAACAGGGGATGGCCCTGTCGGGCGGGCAGCGCCAGCGCCTCGCCCTGGCGCGGGCGGTGATCACGCGTCCTGCCGTGCTCGTCCTCGACGACCCGCTGTCCGCCCTCGACGTCAACACCGAGGCGCTCGTCGAGCAGGCGCTGGCGAAGGTGCTCGCCCGCACGACCGGGCTGCTCGTGGTGCACCGGCCCTCGACGGTCGCGCTCGCCGACCGGGTAGCGCTCCTGCGCGACGGCCTCCTGGTCGCCGTCGGGACGCACCACGAGCTGATGGACCTCCCAGAGTACGCCGCCGTGCTGTCGGTCGACTTCGATCCGAGCGGATCGCGATGACAGCGACCGAGTCGTGGCGGGGCATCGCCGCCGAGGAGGTGGAGGAGGTCCCGGCGCACTGGACCGGCCTGCTGCGCAGGAGGACCCGCCACCTCATCGCCACGCTGGCGGCGCCGCACCGCAGGGCGGTGCTGGTCGTCGGCGTCGCCATCCTCGTCTCCAACGTGGCGGCCACAGCCATCCCCTACCTCGTCGGGCTCGGCATCGACCAGGGGATCTCGGGGGTGCGCCGCCACGACTACCTGCCGATCGGCGTCATCACGGGGGCGATCGCCGTGTGCGCCGCTGTGCAGGCCCTCCTCTACCGGGTCTTCGTCGCCGGCTCCGGGCGCGTCGGCCAGGAGATGATCCTCGAACTGCGGGAGCGGGTCTTCGCCCACTTCCAGCGTCTCAGCCTCGCCTTCCACGAGCGCTACACGACGGGACGGATGATCGCCCGGCTCACCTCGGACTTCGAGTCGATCAACGACATGTTCGCCCTCGGCATCGACACGCTGGTCAACGCCGTGCTCTCCGTCGTCTTCGTGGGCGTCATCCTGCTGGTGCTCGACCTCCCGCTCGGCCTCGTGTGCCTGTCGGGGTTCGTTCCCCTGTTCTTCCTCACCCGCTGGTACCAGCGGGCGTCGACCGCGGCGTACCGCACCACCCGCAACACCATGGCCCTCGTCATCGTCCAGTTCACCGAGTCCCTCCGGGGGATCAGGGCGGTGCACGCCTTCCGGCGCCAGCCCCGCAACGATGAGATCTTCGGCGAGCTGTCCGAGGACTACCGGGCCGCGATGACCAGGTCGTTCCAGCTGCTCGGGATCTACTGGCCGGGCATCGTCCTCGTGGGCAACGTGACGACGGCGGCAGTCCTCCTCTACGGCGGCTGGCGGGTCATCAACGGTGACATGCAGGTGGGCATCCTCGCCTCGTTCGTGCTGTACCTGCGCCGGTTCTTCGAACCCCTCGCCGAGGTGAGCCAGTTCTACGACCAGTTCCAGGCCGCTGCAGCCGGCTTCGAGAAGCTGGCCGGCGTCCTCGACGAGGAGCCGAGCGTTCCCATGCCGGCTCGCGGGGCGCCGATGCCCGCCGGGGGGCTGCGAGGCGACATGCGCTTCACCGGCGTCCGCTTCTCCTACCGCTCCGGGCCCGACATCCTGAACGGCTTCGACCTCTGGATACCTGCCGGGCAGACGGTCGCCCTCCTCGGTGCGACCGGCGCCGGCAAGTCGACGATCGCCCGCCTCCTGGCCCGCTTCTACGACCCGACCGCCGGCGAGATCACGATCGACGGCATCCCCCTGCCCGCCTTCGACTACCTCAGCCTGCGGCACGCCGTCGCCATGGTCACCCAGGAGAGCTTCATCTTCTCGGGCACGATCGGGGAGAACATCGCGTTCGGGTCCCCCACCGCGACCGACGAGCAGGTCGCCGCCGCCGCCCGGGCGGTTGGCGTCGACGCCTTCGTCCGGGGGCTTGCCGACGGCTACCTGAGCGACGCGGGGAAGTCGGGGTCCCGCTTGTCAGCCGGCCAGCGCCAACTCGTTGCCCTCGCCCGTGCCTTCCTCGCCAACCCCGCCGTGCTGATCCTCGACGAGGCCAGCTCGTCGCTGGACGCCCCGATGGAGCGGCTCGTCCAATCCGCCCTCAAGACTGTGCTGGCCGGGCGGACCTCACTGATCATCGCCCACCGCCTCTCGACCGTGGAGATCGCCGACCGCGTGCTCGTCGTCGACGCCGGCCGCATCGTGGAGGACGGCGCGCCCAGCGAGCTGCTGGCGGCGGGCAAGGGGCACTACGCGTCGCTCCATGCCGCCTGGCGCGAGAGCCTCGTATGACCTGACCAGATCTCAGAGGCAGGGCCGGCAGGGGGCCGGCAGGGGGGCCGGCAGGGGGTCCGGCAGGGGGGCCGGCAGGGGG
>JAJZJY010000266.1 GCA_021809885.1 Actinomycetes bacterium | reverse complement strand
CGCATGGCGAGCATGGTGACCAGGGCGCCGCCGGTCATGAACGGCGCCATCGGCAGGGTCCTCTCGTGGATCTGCGATATGGCAACGCGCCGCCCGGCCGCGCCGACCGCGGCGGCCGTGAAGGCCAGGAGCGTGCCGGCGGGCACGGCGGACCACCCGAGCCACCCGAGGTAGAGACCCACGACGCCTGCCCACTTGACGTCTTTTCTGAACTACAGGGAGCGGTTCTTGTTGCTGCGGGGGCGGAGGCTGGCTGCGGCGGTGGTGGATGCGAGCATGAGGAGAACACCGTAGAGGCCGCCGAACCCTGCGGCGCGGGGCGCGACCGCGAGGGCGACGGCGGTAGCGATGCCGAACTCTCGCATCCCGAGGGGGAACGCGATGGCGAGAGCTGCTGGCTTCGGCCTCTTGGAGGCGACCGCGACCACTGCGGCGAGGATGGCGCCGGCAGCGACAAGTGCTGCTGCGAGCCCGGCTGCTTCACCGATCTGCCCGGACAAGAGGAGCGGCCGGGCTTGGCCGGCGCCGACGAAGACGACCAGGATCAGCGATAGGCCGGCGAGGTCGAGACAGCGGCGCGGGTGGGCGGCGACCAGAGCGACGCGGCTGCGGAGGGTGACACCGACGAGAAGGGGCACGGCGACGGAAAGCACCAGCTCGAAGACAAGCGACGTCAAGTCGAAGCCGGTCGTTCGGGGCCACGTGACGGTCAGCCACAGGGGGGTGAGCACGCAGCCGAGTGCGACGCTGGCGGTCATGAGCGCTGCCGCGGTTGCTGCGTCGGCTCCGGCGATCACGGCGACCAGGGCGCTGGTGATCTCCGCCGGGGAGATGGCGGTGATGAGCGCGCCCTGACCGGCGAGGTTCTCGCCAGCCAGCCGGAACAGCGCGTAGCCAACGGCGGGCATCACCACCCACTGGGCGCCGAGCGCGATGACGAGAGGTTGGGCGCGTCGGACGACGGGCGCCAGCTCGGTGGCGGAAATGGTGAGAGCCACGCCGGCCACTTGCCCGGCGAGCATCACCGGCACCCAGGATCGCAGTGAGCTCGCCGCCGCAGGGAAGCCGACACCGAACGCGGCGGCGACCACGACGAGAGGGATGAGCGACTCGTGGAGCGAGCGACTCAGGCGCCGCTGTGATGGCGAAGGATCTCCCACGCTTCCCTCCCGCCGTAGTAGGCGAGCACGTATGCGGCGAGCGGGTCGGCCCACCACCAGCCGGCCGCGGCGTTGAGCACGAGACCGACCAGGACGGCGACGGCGAGGATGCCGTCGATGGTCGTGACCCGCCCCTCGGTGACCAGCACCGGGTTGTGGAGCGCCCGTCCCGTGCGGGACTTGCCGGCGGCCAGGAAGAACATGACCGTCGCGGTGACCGCTGTCCAGGCAATGCCCAACGGGCTGCGGTCAGGGTGGAAGCCGACAGCGAGGACGACCGAGGACTGCACGGCGAGATAGACGGCCAACACGACGAAGGCGGCGCCGATCAGGCGAAGCGCCCTCTGCTGGCGTTGTGCGCCGGTCCCGGCGAGCTCCCAGAGGACCACGATGCTGGCGCCGATCTCGATGAGCGAGTCGAGACCGAAGCCTCCCAGCGCCACCGAGCGCGCCGCGACAGCCGCGACGGCGAGGACGACCACCCCGGCGACGTTCCAGCCAAGGGTGGCCGCCTCAAGCGCCCTGCCCCGGCGCAGCAGACGGACAGCGGCGGGCGCGTCGGACACTCGCCGAGGTTACGCGGGGTCAACGACACCAGGCGACAACCGCACCGACGGCCAGGTCAGCTGGACCTCGTCGAAGCCGGCTGTTCCCGACGGCCGATACGGGCGTCTCCCTCAGGCTGCAATGAGCAGGACGCTGAGGGCGCCGAGCAGCATGAACGGCCCGAGCGGGATTATCCGGGTCCGGGAGGACCGGCTGGCGATCACCTGGGGCAGCAGGAAGAGGGCGGCGAGGAGGAAGCCGAGCGTGATGCCTGCGAGCAGGGCGTTCCAGCCGACCCAGCCGAGGACCAAACCGAGGAGCGCCGCGAGCTTGCAGTCACCGAACCCCAGCTCGGCGGTGACCAGAGCGAGCAGGTTTTAGCCGGCGAAGGCGGCTGCCGCGCCGGCCAGCGCCGAGCCCAGCCGTTCGGGGCGGTGGTCGACGATCCCGGCCGCGACGAGCAGGGCCGCGACCGCGACGAGGGTGGGGATCAACACCTTGTCGGGCAGGCCTTGGGTGCTGGCGTCGACAGCACCGAGCACAATGCCTCCGGCTGCCGCCAAGCCGGCGGCGGCAAGCACGAGCAGCGGATGGACTCGCAGGGCCAGCAGGCCGAGCACCGCGGCGCTCAACACTTCGATGACCACCGTCGGGGCGGCGATCCGTTGCCGGCACGCCCGGCACCTGCCGACCAGAGCGGTCGATACGGTGGTACCGGGATCAGGTGCCAGGACCCGACGCGAACAGCCCGGGCAGCGACCGCGGGCCGGATCGCCCGACGGCAGGCGACTGGCGACGATGCTGGCGCGAAGCCACGGTCCGACAAGGACCCCGGCGGCCACGGCGACAGCGACACTCGTCACGGGCGGACGGCGGGGATGGCGCGTCCGGCAGCGGGGCGGAAGTCGGGCATGCCCAAGAAGGTGACCTGGTGGCGGGCGGCGAGCTGGCGCATCGTGGCAACCTTGGCTTCGGCGGCGGTGATGCTCACCTCCAAGCCGGCGATCTCACTTCGCCAGCCGTGCTCGGTGGCTTCGGCCATTCGGTCATGCAGGTTGGCGAGGATCTCCTCCAAACGGTCCTGCTGGGCCGGGTCTGGTCGGAGGGCGGGGCAGCGGATGCAGGCGTGCTCGTGGACGCACGGGGTCCCGAAATCCCTGGTGCAGATGCCGAGCTCAACCTTGCGTAACTCGAAGTGGGTGAGGAATTCGTCCCACTCTTGCGGGCTGAGGTCGCGGTACTCCTCACCCGGACGTAGCGCCCGCCGGCGGGCGACGAACGCCCGGTGATGGGTGATCACGTCCTCCGGGTAGATCGCATACCCGAGGGTCGTGTTGAGGTCGAGATGGCCGAGGATCTTCGCGGCGATGTGGGGTGGCAGCCCGGCTCGGAGCGCGTCAGTGGCGAAGATCCGCCGGAAATCGTGCGGGGTGAAACGCAGTGGGACCCCGGATGGGTCGGTAAGGGCGGTGGCGGTCATGGCCCGGTCGAGCGCTCCGCCAACAAACCGGCGGGTGATGGGTCGGTTCATCCCTCCCACGGAATGCTGGAAGAGGAACGGCATGAGCGGCGACCACTGCTTCTCCATAGGGTCCCACAGGCTGACGAGCGGCATCGCCGGCCGGCCGGCGCGCACCCGATCGATCATGGCGGCGAGGACCTCGCCGAGCTCGGGTGAGCCGAGCAGGAGCCGCTCGCTGTCGGTCTTCGATGGTGTGACCTGGAGCATCGGGACGACCTCGCTGGTCGTGGGGAGGGTGTAGGCGCAGAAGCTGTGATGGCTGAGCTCGAGCAGCTCTTCGATGCGCACCCCGGTGTGGCGGAGCACTTCGACCGCCGCCCACCCCCCAAAACGCCTGGTCTTCTTCGAAGGTGAGGTCGTGTCGGCAACCGGTCTCCTCACAGACGGCGTAGACCTGGGCCGAGGGCTTGGTCGACACGACACGCCGGTAGTGCTGGCCGCCAGTCTCGAAGCGCTCCCCGCCGGCCGCCGCGCCGGCCGCCGCGAGACGTGCCGACGCACGCGCCTTCCCCTCGGTGACGGCGCGCACCAGGACCGGCAGGATCGGCGCCAGGGTCCGGGTGCGCTGGTCCATCGCCGCCTTGCGGTGCTTGCGCCGCTTCTTGAACGACACCTCCGAGATCCGCACCGGCGAGGGGGCGACGAAGCGTCCGAAGCGGACCGGGTCCTCGATGCCCCACTGGGCAATGTCGGCGTAAAAGCTCCGCACCGCCATGAGGGTGTTCTCAGGCACCTCCCGGCGTCTGCCCGAAGCCGGGCCCGAGCCGATCGTCTGCAGGCGCTGCTTCCATGCGGCGGCCACCTCGGAGCCAAGGTGCAGCGAGTCGATGCCGGGATGGTGGCGCTCGAGGTCTCTCCAGAACAGCCGGCCGAGATGACCGGCGACGTTGGCCAGCGACGTGTGGTCGATGCTCGGCTGGCGGGCTGCGAGGTAGTCGACGAGCAGGTTCCTGATCGGCTGGCAGGCGATGTCGTAGCGGTCGATCAGCTCGGCGCAGCTGAGCGGCCCCCGCCGGGTCGCGGCGGTGAGCGACGGTGGGGCGTCGGGGCCGAAGACGCCCATCTCGAACAAGAGCGCGTAGTACAGGCCGCCTTCGTGCATCACTTGGCCGGCGTCACGCCGGGCCCACCAGTACTCGGCGCAGTCCCCCGCTGTCACCGCGGTGAGCGGGCCGCCCTTGGAGAGCAAGATCCGGCCCAAGATGTTCTCGACCCTGTCGAGGCGGCCGGCGACCTACTGCTCGGCGCCAGCAGCACGCCGCAGCGCCATCAGACCGTCCGGATCGATCACCTCGAAGGCGCGCCGGAGCGTCTGGCTGAAGTTCTGGGCGAGCAACCAGGCCATGCTCGGGCAGACCACCTGGCCGAGCAGTAGGGGAACCAGCCCGGCCCGGATGGTACCCGGTTTGGCGGTGCCGCCGCCGTGGCGGCCGGTGCCAAGGGGGACAAGGTCGACCCAGTCCCGGCCCGAGGCGTCCGCGCCCGAAGAGCGCCACCGCTGTTGCCAGGAGCCGCCGGGCTGTGCCTCCAGCCAGTCGAGGACTCGGCGGACGCCGACCAACTTCACCTTCATCGCATCCTGGGTGCCACCGGCGACGCCGAAGACGTGGGTCTCCACCTCGGTCCGGCTCATCGTCGTCTGCGGCCAGTGACCCCTGTCGGGACGGGGTTCTTGGCCTGGCGGGAAGACTGGTGTCGCGCCGCGTTCGGGACCCGGCAAGGCTCGGCGCTGGCGATGACGCTCGTTGCCCAGCAGCAAGCCGCCCGGCGCCCCGAACACCGGATCGGCGACGAGGAGGTCGGCGGCAGTCACGGCACCCGCCCGAGCAGCGTCTCGAGGACCTCGGGCCGGTAGCCGGCCGCTGGCACCCTGACCCTCTGTTCGTTGGTCCCGGCTCGACGATGGTGCTCGTGCATCCGGGCGATCACATCGTCGGCGGACGGCTCGGTATAGAGCTGGGTCGTGGTGATGTGCGCGTGCCCGAGAACCCACTGGACGTCGACGAGCGAGAGCCGGGGGTCGGCGACCATGCGATGGGCCGCGGTGTGGCGCAGGTCGTGGAGGGTCCAGTTCGTCCCAAGCGACGCGTTCGCCCGACCGAGTACCGCGCGCATCGCCGCGTAGTTGAGCGGCCGGTAAGGGCGGCGCAAGGTCAGCCACAACGGCGCCGTCCCGACCCAAGAGCGGCCGGGGACGCCTTGGCGGTAGAGCTGCAGCCAGACGAACGCGTCCGGCGAGGCCGGCAGCCACTGCAGCGCGCCGCTGCCCTTTCGGTGCACGCCGATCAGCTGCTGGCCGATGTCCACCCGGTCGCAGGTCACCCCGAGCAGCTCCGCGGCGCGCGCCCCGGTCGAGATGTAGAACGCGAGGATCGCCCGGTCCCGGTCGCTCCCCATCGCAGCGAACAGCGCGTCGAAGTCAGCGTCGCCGATGTTGGGCGGCAGGCGCTTGGCCAGCTTCGGCTGGAAGTCCGCCCGCCGGCCCGGGGAGAACGGCTCCAGCGGGTTGTGATGGGCATCGGGCCGCTCGCCGTTCCGGCCGTGTCGCTCGGGCATCGGGTTGAGCAGCGGGCCGCGCCCCTCGAAGCGATGGAACTCGTAGAAGCTGCGCACGACCGACCGGTTGTGCCGGCGGGTCCGCGCCGCATAGAAGACCCCAGCGCTCGGCTTGCGGGTGATCCGGTTCACCGATCCCGGCACGCCGTGGCCGCTGCTGCCACGAGCGGGCTTTCGGGCCGAGGCGAGCCAGAGCATGAAGTCCCGGGCCTCGGCGCGCCCGGCGCGGTCCCAGGCCACCTCGACAGCCCACAAGAACCGATACCAGCGCAGTAGTGCGAGGCCGTAGGACCGCAAGCTGGTCGGGCTGGCATCACGTGCCCGCAGGTCACGAAGGAACGCCGTCACCTCGTCGACCTCCCCGCCAACGGGGTCGACCAGCCGAAAGCCACACCACGGATCTCCGACCGCCACGATCGAGCCGACCGCCGCCACGACCAGCCGCTCGGCGTCCCGTCGGACAACATCCATGGCCACGGCCTCCTCGTCGGTGTGTGAAGCCGATCTGAGCAGGTAGCGAGAGCCCATGGTGGGATGGTCACCGCGCTCCCTGGAGGACGCGCGGCGGGCCGCCGTAGTTCGGTCAACGGGTCTCCGAATCCCATACCGGCTGGGAACCCCAGCCCGAGGATGAGGTAGAAACCGGTGAGCAGTGCCATCGCGATGCCGCCGCGGGCAAGGGGCCACCACGGACCTGAAGTGGCCGACGCGAGCGCGAGCGCGAGCAGTGCCGGACCGACGAGGTAGGCGGG
>JAJZJY010000265.1 GCA_021809885.1 Actinomycetes bacterium | reverse complement strand
GCCACCCCGCCACCCCGCCGACGGCCTCACGCGATCGTTGGCGCGTACCCTGCCAGCTTCTTCAGGCGGTGGCGGGCCTCGATCCGTCGGACGGTGCCCGACCGCGAGCGCATCACCAACGATTCGGTCGCCGCTCCCTGCCCGTCGAAGCGCACCCCACGCAGCAGCTCCCCGTCGGTGATCCCCGTCGCAGCGAAGAAGCAGTTGTCACCCTGCACCAGGTCGTCGGTGGTGAGCACCCGCTCCAGGTCGTAGCCGCGGGCCAACGCCGCCTCCCGCTCGTCGTCGTTGCGTGGCCACAGGCGGCCTTGCATCTCGCCACCCATGCATTTCAAGGCGGCGGCGGCGATCACGCCTTCCGGTGTCCCGCCGATGCCGAGGAGGATGTCGGTACCGGAGCTCGGCCATGCCGTGGCGATGGCTCCCGCCACGTCGCCGTCCTGGATCAGGCGGATGCGTGCCCCCGCCGCCCGCACCTGCTGGATGAGCTCGACGTGGCGTGGCCGGTCGAGGATGACGGCGGTCACGTCCCTCGGTGAGGATGACTTCGCCTCGGCCACGGCCCGGATGTTGTCGGCGGCAGACCGGCGGAGGTCGATGACGCCGACGGCCTCGGGGCCTACGGCCACCTTCTCCATGTACACGCACGGACCGGGGTCGAACATCGTGCCCCGCTGGGACACGGCGATGACCGCAAGGGCGCCTCCGCGACCCATCGCCGTCGGCGTCGTGCCGTCGACGGGATCGACGGCGACGTCGACCCTCGGGCTGGACCCGTCGCCGACGCGCTCGCCGTTGTACAGCATCGGGGCGTCGTCCTTCTCCCCCTCGCCGATTACGACCACACCGTCCATGGCCACCGAGCCGAGCACCACCCGCATTGCGCCCACCGCGGCAGCGTCCGCTCCTTCCTTGTCGCCCCGGCCCATCCACCGGCCGGCCGCCATGGCCGCCGCTTCCGTGACCCGGACGAGCTCGAGCGCCAGGTTGCGGTCGGGTGCGGTTTCGGACGGCGGCGACGGCATGCGCCGGACCATACCCCGGTCGGGGGTGGGGGGTTCTGCCCATCGAGGCCGGACTACCAAGGCGAGCATTGCTACTGCGACCCGATCTTCAGCCAAACGCGAGCCCAGCACCTTGCGAAAGGTGCCTCGTGTAGTCGCAGTAGCAACGCTCGTCTTTGTACCTGACGCCCGAGGCCCCCACGGCGCCCGAGCACCGGGCTCGCCATACCAGGGCGCCCGAGCACCGGGTTCGCCATACCGGGGCGCTCGAGAGCCCGGTAGCGCCCAAGGCCCCGATAGATTGGGCTGCCGTGGTTGCAACCGCACCCGATGCCGCGCGCGCCCCGACCCTCGGCCAGGAGGTGCGCCGGGCGTGGTCCGATGGGACGAGGTCTGGGCATCGCGCCCTCACCGCCCTCGGTGTGGCCGTGGTCGCTGCCGGGGTCTTCTTGCGCTTCTACACGCCGAGCGCACTCTGGCTCGACGAGTCCATCAGCGTCAGCATCGCCAAGCTGCCCCTCAGCCAGCTGCATGCCGCTCTCCGCCAGGACGGAGCGCCACCACTCTACTACGCCCTACTGCACTTCTGGATGCTGGCGTTGGGGCGCAGCGACTCCGCTGTCCGGGCACTCGGGGGGGTGGCGTCCGTGGTCGCCCTGCCGTTCTTCTGGGCGGCCGGGCGCCGCCTCGGTGGCACGCGGGTTGCATGGATCGCGTTCTTCCTGGCGGTGACGTCGCCGTTCGCGATCTTCTACGCGACGGACGCCCGCATGTACTCGTTCATGATCCTCTGGTGCGTGCTCGGATTCTTGGCTGTCGCCCGGGCGTTGGAGCGGCCCAGCTCCGGGCGGCTCGTGGCCCTGGGGCTGTTGACGGCCGCGACCCTGTACACGCACTACTGGGCCTTGTACCTGGTCACGATGACGGGCCTTTGGTTGCTCTACCAGCTGTGGCGGCACCGCCAGGGCCTGCCGGCACGGGGTGACGCCCGGTCGGTCGCACGAGTATTCCTGACCATGCTTGCCGGCAGCCTCCTGTTCATTCCCTGGGTGCCCACCTTCCTCTTCCAGGCCGCTCACACCGGAACCCCGTGGGCACGACCCGCCAGCCCCGCAGACCTGATCCAGGTGTTCGACTACTTCGCCGGCTGGGGCCCTTGGGCGATATTGCTGGCGTTCGCCTACTTCGGTCTGGTAGTGCTCGGAGTGTTCGGGCGCCGACCGACGGCGAGCGAAGTCGCCACCGTGCCGGACTCGGAGCGGCTCACAGAGGGGCCGCTCGATGCCGACCTGGGACGCCTCGAGCAGGCCCCGGTGCCGGTGCGGTTCCGGGTCCGGCGCATGGCCGACCGGATCGTCGGCTTCGCCGGCTTCGGCCCCGGCGGTGCCGGCGCAGCGGCGCGCCATCAGGAGCCGGGGCACGGCGTCACCCTCGTCCTCCAGCCCAACCGGCGGGCGCTTCCCGTCTTCGCCGTCATGCTCGGCACGCTGTGCCTCGCCCTCGTCGGCGGCATGATCGACAACGCTGCGTTCGTCGCCCGCTACGCCGCCGCCGTGCTGCCCCTCTTCCTGCTGGTCGCCGCCATGGGCATCGACGTGCTGACCCGCCGGCGCATCGTGGCGGGGACGCTGGCGGTGGTCTGCCTCGCCGGTCTGCTCACCGGGTTCGGGAACAATGGCCTGCAGCGCACCCAGGCCGTCCAGATCGCCCAGGTGCTCAACGCCGAGGCGCAACCCGGCGACCTCGTGGTCTACTGCCCCGACCAGCTGGGGCCGGCGGTGAGCCGCCTCGTCGCTGTGCCCGGGTTGCAGCAGCTGACATTCCCACGCGCCATCGGCCCACAGCGCGTCGATTGGATCAACTACCGCCAGGTGATCCAGCACACCAACGTCCAGGCCTTCGCCCAGGACATGCTATCCCAGCTCCAGCCGGGCCACACGCTCTGGTTGGTGTGGCGCAACGGCTACTCGCCCTTCGGCGGGGATTGCGGCCAGCTCGCCAGCTGGCTGTCCCTCCTCCAGGGTCAGGGTACGACCCTCGTGGGGGCCGACCCCTCCTACCTCTACGAATACGAGAACCTGGTGAGGTACCCCGTCGGCTGAGTGCCCCATGCCGCCGGTCCCCCCCCGACCCGCCCGCCGGCCGGATGAGCGCTCCGATGCGCCGCCACGGTCCGTGCCCGAGGAGAGCCACGTGAGTGAAGAGCCCATCATCGAGTACGAGCCGGCGCCCGATGCCGCCGACCCCACCGACCCCACCGACCCCACCGACCCCACCGACCCCACCGACCCCACCGACCCCACCGACACCGCCCGCGACGTCGTGATCATCGGAGCGGGGCCCGCCGGACTGACCGCGGCGTACGAGCTCACCCGGCGGAACCGTCGCCCGGTCGTGCTCGAGGCCGACTCGGTTGTGGGTGGCATCAGCCGCACGGTGGAGCGCGACGGGTGGCGATTCGACATCGGCGGCCACCGCTTCTTCACGAAGGTGTCCCCGGTCGAGGCGTTCTGGCACGAGATCCTCCCCGACGAGGACTTCATGCTCCGCCCCCGCAAGAGCCGCATCTTCTACCAGGGGAAGTTCTACGACTACCCCCTACGGGCCGTGAACGCCCTCACGAACCTGGGCGCCCTGGAGGCGCTGCGGTGCGTGCTGTCCTACTTGTGGGTGCGGGTGCACCCGCCGGCGGACCAGAGCAACTTCGAGGGATGGGTTGCATCCCGCTTCGGCTGGCGGCTGTACCGCCACTTCTTCAAGACCTACACCGAGAAGATCTGGGGTCACCCCGGCTCGGAGATGGGCGCCGATTGGGCGGCGCAGCGCATCAAGAACCTGTCCCTTCCGTCCGCCATCGTCAACGCCTTGATGCCGAAGCGCAATCAGAAGGACATCACCTCGCTCATCGAGGAGTTCGAGTACCCGAAGCTCGGCCCGGGGATGATGTGGGAGCGCTGCGCCGAGAAGGTGGAGGCAGCCGGCAGCAAGATCGAGATGCGCAGCCAGGTGACCCGGATCCGGCGGGGTCCGGGAGGCGCCACCTCAGTGGTAGCCACGTCCGCCGACGGAGGCCAGACCGATCACCGCTGCACGGCCGTCATCTCGTCCATGCCGCTCTCCGAGCTCGTCCGGGTGATGGATCCGCCGGCCCCGCCGGGGGTCCTCTTGGCCGCCGACGACCTCGTGTACCGGGACTTCCTGACCGTGGCACTGGTCGTCCCCGCGAGCCGCGTCCCATGGGACGACAATTGGATCTACATCCACGACCCGGGTGTCCGCACCATGCGCATCCAGAACTTCGGGTCCTGGTCGCCGTACCTCGTGAAGGACGGACGCAACGTGCTCGGCCTCGAATACACCGTCGACGAGGGCGATGCCGCCTGGACGGCACCGGACGACCGGCTCGTAGAGCAAGCCAAACAGGAGCTCGGCAAGCTGGGCCTCGTCGAGCCGTCGGCGGTCGAAGCCGGCTACGTCGTGCGGATGCCCAAGGCGTACCCCTACTACGACGCCGACTACCATCGCAACGTCGACACCATCCGCGCGTGGCTCGAGGCGGAGGTACCCAATGTCCACCCGGTCGGGCGTAACGGGATGCACCGGTACAACAATGCCGACCACTCCATGTACACGGCCATGCTGACGGTGGAGAACCTGTTCGGCGCCCGCCACGACGTGTGGTCCGTCAACGTCGAGGACGAGTACCACGAGACGCTCCGCACAGGGCAGGGGGGGACCGGCAGGGATGCACCGGTCCTGCCCAAGCGGCGGTGACGACCCGGGTCTGGTTCTGCCGCACCTGCGGGTACGAGGTGCCTGCCCGCGGGCGCTGCCACGCGTGCGGCAACCGGCTCGAACCCTCCCCCCTGCCCGAGCTGACCCCGGCAGAAGACGAGGAGGACGAGGTCGGCTACAACCTCGACGGTTGGAGCGGTCCCGCCCGGGCTCGTCTGATAGTCGCCCTCATCGAGGCGGGCATCGAACATCGCTTCGAGGAGGAGGAGCTCGTCGTTGCCGTCGACGACGAGGAACGCACCGACGACATCGTCGCTGCGATCGTCGCCGGTGGGCCGGACGAAGAGCTGCTCGACGGTGATCTGCTCGGCGGCGACATCGCCGGGGCGGTGGCGGACGAAACGCTCATCAGCGGCGTGGAGCTCCTGCGCAGCGCCGCCCACCGGCTCCGAGAGGACCCGACGGACATGCAGGCGGACGGTGACGTGGCCCAGGCGTCGGCGGTGGTCTTCGCCGCCGACGACTTCTACGCCACCGACCGGGAGACCTGGGCGGCCGTCGGGCGTGTCACCCGCCGCCTGCTTGCCGCGCTGGGGGCGGAGGAGGCCCTGGAGGAGGAGATACGCGTCCAGGCGGCGATACTCGCCAAGCTCCTCGACCCGGTCTCCTCCCCGGTACCGGCGTCGGACGCCTCGTCGCCGACCGACTGGGCTCCCGAGGAGGAGGCGGTGTACGAGCTCCCCGAGTGGATGCCCGAACAGCGGGCCCAACTGAGCGTGCTGCTCGACGAGCCGGGCATCCCTCACCGCTGGCAGGAAGGCGACCTGGTCGTTCCGTCTGCCCGGGAGGCCGACGTCGAGGCGCTCTTCGACCGGGTGGAGGCTGCCTCGAAGGACGAGGACGATGACGAGGCCCGCTACCGGGCTCTCGAGGACTTGTTCGCTGCCGCCGACCGCTTCGTCAACGACCCGGGGAACAAGGCACGGGCAGCCGAGGTCATCCGGGCGGTCTCGGACGCGGACGGTCCCACGCCGGTCGGGCTCGACGATGCCCAGTGGTGGACGATCCGCACCCGGGCACGGACGTTGGCCGACGCGCTCGAGCACGGGGGCAGCCGGGAGGTGGCGTTCGGCGAGGCAACGACCCTCCGCGACCTGCTACGGGCGCTGGTCTGATCGGCACAGCGGTCCTCCTTGCGCCGGGCGCCGGCGCTGACCGCAACCAACCCGCGCTGGTTGCCGTCGACGAGGCGCTGACCACCGTCGGTGTCGCGGTGCGGCGCATGGACTTCCCGTACCGGATCGCCGGTCGACGTGCACCGGACAGCATGCCCGCGCTCGTGGAGGCGGTGGCCGCCGAGGCCGCCAGCTCGAACGCTGAGCGGCTCGTGGTCGGCGGCCGCTCGATGGGAGGGCGGGTGTGCTCGGTCGCCGTCGCCGAGGGCGCCGTCGAGGCGGCCGGGCTGGTGCTCATCAGCTACCCGCTCCACCCGCCCGGACGCCCCGACCGCCGCCGGGATGCCCACCTCCCGGACCTGCACCTGCCGTGCCTGTTCGTCTCCGGGACCCGCGACGCCTTCGGAACCGTCGACGAGCTCGAGGTGGCGGCGGCGATGATCCCCGCCCCGGTGACGTTCCACTGGATCGACGGCGGAGACCACGGGCTGCGCCGGCGCGACGGGGAGGTCGCTGGCATCGTCGCCGAGTGGGTGGTCGGTCTCTGACTCGACTCTGTCGCAGTACAGTGGCAATGCTCGCCTCGGTAGGGTCCGCGCAGGAACCGTCTCTCGGAGGGATGCCGTCGCCCGAGAACCCG